>NZ_OMPH01000001.1:0-35303 GCF_900312795.1 Ruegeria sp. AU67 | reverse complement strand
GGGCTAATCAACGTCCCGGATGGAGTGGCTTTGTCATGATCTATACTCCGACCACACCAGTAGAGTTGGATGTCGTCATCGATCTGGTCGAAAGTTCGTACACCTTCATCACCGGAAACACCTTGGGTTAAACGCCCACCTGCTGACCTTGCCGTTGCTGACTAATACGCAGGTCAGCCAGTATTCAGTCCTACGGGGATATTCAGGTGATCCATGTTCCACTGTTCCAGCCGGGCATGATCCAGAGATGTGGCGGATCCATAATGGGTGCAACTAGGATCGTTTGCGTCGCCCCATCCTCGTAACTTGTCAAAACAACATACCCCCAGTAGGTATTTGGTATGTTTCGCTTGGTCCTGTCGATACTTCTTGTTGTTGCATTCTCTGGCGCATCCGCAGCGTCGGTGAAGCATGGCTTGACCCATGGATCGGATCATTCTGGTCATCATGCTCAAATGGCGGGCGACGATCCGTTGGCTAATGCCGAGGAAGCTGCTGCGGATTGTTGCGACACCGCTAGCGGCATGGGTTCAACATCCTGTTTTGGTGATCTTGTCGCCACGGCGGGGATTTCGCCGATTGCTCCATTGATGATCTCAGTGGGTGGTGTGACGTACGCTGGAGCCGATTTTTCGGGCCTCGCTCTGGGTGTTCCCACCGGTCCTCCGAAAGCCTGAATGGCAACGGGCGCTCGCCCGCATTCCGTTCAAATTTCACATCAAAGGACCGACAGACATGATCACACGTCGTCACTTCACCAAACTGTCTGCAACTGCTTTCATCGCGACCGCTCTTCCCGTCCGTGCAGGCACCCCAATGCATGTGCTCAGCTCACCAGGTTGCGGATGTTGTCTCGCATGGGCCGACTTGGCTCGCACACGCGGCTACGCCGTCACCGTTGAGGAACTGACGGACCCCGAGGTACAGAAGTCAGCGCGGAGCATCCCGATGAACCTCGCGTCCTGTCACACTGTAGAAGCCGATGGTTATGTCTTTGAAGGCCATGTGCCGTTCGAAGCACTGGAAGCCGTATTGAAGGATCGGCCTGACATCACAGGGCTCACTGTTCCTGGCATGCCAATGGGCTCCCCTGGTATGGGCGACGATCCGTCCGCCCGTTACGACGTCATTGCATTTGGGGGAGAGGCTGGGGTCGGTACGGTATACTACCGCGCGGGCACCGCGCAGCCGTTCGACACCTGATGCTAGGGCGCACAACACTCTTGGTCACCGGTGGGCTTGCGCTCGCCGGTTTCTCCGTAGCGTTCGTTTTGGCCCAAGCCTCTGAAGCGGTCGGTCTTTTGACACCTGAAGACGCGGAAGTTGTCGCCATTGGCCAAGATATTTACATGGACAAATGTGCTGCCTGCCACGGTGAGAACCTTGAAGGACAGACAAACTGGCGGAAACGCGGCGAGGATGGCTTGCTACCAGCACCGCCGCATGACGCCACAGGGCATACGTGGCACCACGATGATGAAACGCTCTTCACCTTGACCAAATTTGGCCTGGCCGGACTGATGAAAAATGCGCCCCCAACCGGTATGCCGGTCTATAAAGGTGTGCTCGGCGATGACGAAATCACAGCGATTCTTTCTTATATCAAGTCAACCTGGCCCAATAACCTTCGTGAGTACCACGACGAGCTGAATGCCCAATCCGAATAGAGGAAAACTCAGATGATCAAACAAACTCTTATCGGCTTGGTCGTAGCAATGACTCCAATGCTTGCGGCCGCGCATTCCAAGTCCGAAGAAACGACGCCGGCTGACGGCGCGACTGTCCCGGACGTGCCGGAGCTTTCTATGCGGTTCGATGATCCGATGCGCATTATCTCGGTCACGCTGACCTCACCCGATGGCAACGTCAAAATTGAGCGCGAGACAGGTATGGACCCCACCACGGAATTCCGTGCTATGCCCTTGGAAGAACTTGCACCCGGAAGCTACCGCTTCGACTGGCGAGGTATGGCTTTGGACGGTCATCCGATGCAAGGAAGCTTCTCTTTCACAGTCGTTCAGTGACCGAACTGGCCCCTATAGATGGTGTTGTCGTATTGGCCATTTTGGCGAAGGCACTTGGCTACGGCGCGGCGCTGCTGGCGATGGGTGGTGTCCTGTTCACGCTCCTCTTTGCCAAGCGCGCTGAAGAGTCTGTTCTACGCCTTGCGCGGCACCTCGCGGTCGGAGCTGCGATTGCAGGTCTTGCCGTTCTGGCTTTACGTTTTGGCATCAGAGCAGCGCGGATATCTGGGATGGGCTTTGAGGGCGCGACGGACCCAATGATGCTTGGTTTTGTCTGGGACAGTCCGCTTGGCACCGCCGCGATTTGGCGAGGGGTTGGTGAACTCGCGATATTGGCAATCTTGCTCTCCCGAGTCGGGCAGTGGATCGCTTTGGTGGGCAGCCTTGCCGTAGCGTTTTCCTTTGCCCAGGTAGGACACTCGCTTGGAGAGCCTAGAGCGGTTCTCGCTGTCTTGCTGGTTCTTCATCTGCTGGCTGCCGCGTTTTGGGTCGGTGCTCTCTTGCCTTTGCGCAAAGCGGCGCTCACTCCCAATGGGGCTGATCTACTGCACCACTTTGGCAGTGTCGCTGCTTATGGAGTTGCCGTCCTGATTGTTGCAGGCGCAGCGCTCGCATGGCTGCTCTCGGGCTCCTTGGCCGCCTTGTTCGGAACGGCGTATGGATTGGTGCTTTTGATCAAGATCGTGATCGTTTCTGCCCTGCTTTGTATAGCGGCGCTGAACAAGCTGAGATTTGTTCCGGCTCTCAGGGCTGAGAAGCGTGGCGCGACAATTGTTCTCCGACGGTCGATTTCAATAGAGATGTTGGCTGTTGTCCTGATCCTGCTTGCAACGGCGACCCTAACCAGTGTGACGACACCTCCCATCAATCTCTGTGACGGCCTAAGGTCCGAAGCAGGAGCTGCAAAGCCTTGTTACGAATGTCCGCTTAGGGCTGTGTCCGGTCCTACGGTGAAAGTGGGCCAATGGCAGAAAAGTCCGCGTAGCAGTCGTTCACGCCGAGTGCAGCGAACGACCGCTTAGGGTCAGGATTCATAACCAATAGATGACGGTCGCAGCCAGAGCGATGGCTGAGAGGAAAACCTTGGGACAGCGATCATAGCGTGTCGCCACGCGCCGCCAGTCCTTGAGCCTGCCGAACATGATCTCGATGCGGTTGCGTCGTTTGTATCGGCGCTTGTCGTATCGAACCGGTGTCTTTCGTTTCTTTCGGCCGGGGATGCATGCGCGTATCCCTTTGTCTTGCAACGCTTCTCAGAACCAGTCGGCATCATAGCCGCGGTCCCCGAGCAGCCAGTCGACCTTGGGCAGGCTGCTCAGTAACGCCCGCGCACCGATGTAGTCGCTGACCTGCCCAGCGGTGACGAACAGGCTGAGCGGTCGCCCGTGGCTGTCGCAGATTGCATGCAGTTTGGTATTCATGCCGCCCTTGGTTCTGCCGATCAGGCGTCCACGCCCCCCTTTTTCGCGGCCATGCTGGTCGCAGTGCGATGCGCCTTCAAATAGGTAGCGTCGATCATCACGGTCTTTTCCTCGCCGTGCTCGGCAGCCAGGCCGACCATCATCTGCGCGAAGATGCCTTTCTCGCTCCAACGCTTCCATCGGCTGTAAAGCGTCTTGTGCGGACCATATTCCCGCGACGCATCCCGCCAGCGCAACCCATAGCGATTAATGAAGATAATCCCACTCAGAACCCGTCTGTCATCGACCCGTGGCTTGCCATGCGACTTCGGGAAGAAAGGGGTAAGTTTGGCCATCTGCTCGTTGGTCAGCCAGTCAAGGTCGCTCATGTCACCGCTCCGTTTTCCGAGCCGTGAATCACGCAGCGCGTTGAAAATCAATGCATCCTGACCCTAGGAACTATGATTGCTTTGGGCTTAACGCTGACGTTGCCTGAATATCGCGAGCGACTGCTATACGGACGAAGCGGAAATCCTACCGCTAGGTTGAATGTCCACTCACCGTGGCTCAACCCAACAACGGTTCAAAGTTGCATAAACATTTCGTGCCAAGTCATTCCTCCATGATCAGAGGTTGATGGACGAAGATAGTTGTACCCAAATCTCTGATAAAGCGGGACGTGATGCTCTTTACACATAAGGTGGATCGCGGATTTGCCCATTTTTCTCATGCGGCCGACGAATTCAGTCATCAATGCCCGCGATAGGCCTTTTTCTTGATGCGCCGGATCCACGACGACAGACATAATAACGACATTTGGCGCGTCGGGGTCATGCCCTACAAGTTCTTTGAATTCCTCGTCAGACATTTCAACGTTGTACGCACATCCGCAATTCACAAAACCAACAATCTCACCTTCGATTTCAAGAATGAGGAAACCATCGGGATAGACCTCGATTCTCTTTGCTATCTTTTCGAGGGTAGCTGCTTCGTCGCCTTCATAGGCATCAGTCTCGATCTCAAAGCATCGAATTGCATCAAAGGGTTGGGCATTTCGAAATCTGTTCATGCATTTACACTATGAACGATGGGTCAAGTTGTATAGCCGCCGTCGGTTTTGCTCGCATCATTGCTCAATCTGCGCTCGGCGCAGACACTCACTGCACTTACCCCTGGCGGCAGCTTTGCGGTCAATGTTGCCCCACCAGGCGCGGACACATGCTTTTCATTCCACAACAACGCAGCACACCCTTGACCGTAATCAGTTGCACATTTAGTCAAGTTTGATCTGCCCGCTGGGACGACCCGGCCAAGCAAGGGCGTTTTTTTCAGGACGACCTGGCAAATTTGAGGTCGAACATGACAACTAAAACCAAACAAGCCAGGAAACTGATCGAGGGTAGACCTGCCCTAATCGTAATCGACATTCAAAAGAGCACGTTTATTGATGACAGCGAAGTACGCTCCATCGACAACATGCCGGGCTACAAACAGCGCATGATCGCTGCGCGTGACTTGGTTGACGCCGCGCATGAGAACAAAGTGCCCGTCATCTTCGTTCAGGAAGTCCATCGTCCCGATCAGGTCGATTTCGGCAGGGAACTGGATGGTGACGAAGACATACACTGTCTCGAAGGTGATCCAAGAACGGAAGTTGCAAAAGATGAGATGGGATATCGCAAAGGTGACTACATCGTCCCGAAGCGACGGTATTCTGCCTTTTTTGGAACCGATTTCGAAATCCTGCTGCGCGGTTTAAAAGTAGACACACTTTTATTGTGCGGCGGTTTGACGGATGTTTGTGTGCACTACACATTCGTCGATGGCCACCAATCAGACTACTTCTGCCGCGTTGTAGAGGACTGCGTTGGCGGGTCATCTGTCCAAGCCCATGAAGCTGCTCTCAAAGCAATGGAGTATCTACAAACCGGCGCTGTTCAGAGCCGAGAAGCAGTGATCAATGCGATCACGTCGCTCTAAATTGCAATCGAACTGTTAGTAGCAGTTTGGGCGCACAGTTATTTAGGGTGCAGAAACGGGTGGAGATTTTTGTTGCTTGATCGCCTTGGACTTGCCCACTTGATACAGAAGATACCGACACTTTCAGTGCAAGCCTTTGAGTTTGCGACGATGGCCCTTCAAAACCTCGCTTGCATCGCAATCCAGCCGTCGGCGCGTATAATGCGAATATGACAAGAGATATTGAATCTAACGCTCAGACAATCGCTGATGCCCTGACCTCTGCCGAGCAAATTTCCAAACTGTCTTATGAGGCAGATCAGCTAGCGCTCCAATCTGTCACAGCCAACAGATTGGAGCGCTAGCTGATCTGAGCAAGAGAACGCCGAAAAAGCCGTAGGCTCATTAGTAACAAAGCAATTCCTAACAGCGTCATCCAAACGAATTCCGGCCAGACAGTCTCAATACCAGCGCCTTTGAAAACAATAGCCTGACTTGCTGACATGTAATGGCGTGACGGCAGAACCAAAGTACCTGCCTGCAACCACGCCGGCTGCCCTTCAATTGGGGTCTCTCCACCTGACAACATTAGCATTGGCAGCACAATCAACATGACCAGAAGCGCGAACTGCGCCATAGAGCGTGCAATGGTTGCCAGAAACACCCCAAGCGCCGTCGCAGTAAAAAGAAACAACGCCGTGCCAACCGAAAACAGCATCTTGGATCCAGCGATACTAATGCCCAGAGAACCCTGCATCACAAAGGTTAGTGAAAGACCAGCCGCGACCAAAACCACTGCTGCATTCGCCCAAATTTTGGCAATGGCAATGTCAAAAGGAGCAAGCGGCATGGCAAGGAGATGTTCAATAGTCCCGTGCTCTCGTTCTCTGATCATCGCAGCTCCGGTCAAAATAGTTGTGAGCCACATGATCTGGCCAATCAAAGCAACGATACCAGCAAAACGTACCGTATCTCTATTTGGGTTGAAGGCGCTTCTTAGAATGACACTGATTGAGGGAGCATCTACTAGATCGATACCAATTGCATAGCGATGTATTTCAGCGCTCAAGATACTGGCGATGTAGTTTGCGCCAATACCGGCCTGTTCCATTGCGGTTGCGTCAATAAGAACTTGAATCTCCGGACTGCGCCCTGCGCGCAGATCCTTTTCGAATCCGGGGGGCACAGCCACAACGAAAATAAAGCGCCCGGCATCCATGTACGCAGGTTCTTTTCCGGGTTCGATTTGGACGACCGGTTGGAACTCTGGTGGAAAAAACGCTGTGGCAAGTGCTCGAGAAAGTGGCGAGTCGTCTTCATCCGCAAACGCTATCGAGGCGTTGTTTACAGAACTTGCCACTCCCGTTGCTTCCATGATCGGGGCCAGCGTAAAAGACCAAACCAACAAGGCCATCATCACCCAATCACGGCGCAGGCTCATCACTTCCTTCAAACCTAGCCAGAATATGCAGTAGAAGCGCTGCATTCACTTCTCCTGAGCCCGAAGACATAGGGCTGCGATCAGTGTCAGAACTGGTCCGAAGCAGGCGAGGGCCAGAATGTCCTGCGCAAGGGCCTCCCACCCCAAACCTTTAGTGAAGACACCAACGTTTAGGTGTAGGAAGTATGAGGAAGGCCAAAGAGAGCCCACCACTTGTGCACCTCCTTCAAGCGTCGAAACAGGTTGCAACAGACCTGAGAACTGGATTGTTGGGACAACTGAGGCGATGGCAGTTGCAAATGTTGCGGCCACCTGACTGGATGTCATCGTAGCGATCAACAGCCCGTAGGATGTCGTTGCCCAAACGTAAAGAAGGGCACCAACAGCCAAAGGGAAAGGATTTCCTTTTAACGGCACCCCGAAAAGAAAAACGGTCATTCCGGCCAAAAGCAGAAAGTTTGCGTAGGCGATCAAAATGTACGGAATTTGTTTGCCGACTAGAAACTCAAGCCGCGTGGTTGGTGTCACGTAGAAATTGACAACTGACCCCAGCTCTCGTTCCCTTGCTACGCTTACGGCAGTCAAAACAGCTGGCAACATAATCAGTAGGATAGCAGGCATTGCCGGAGCCATCGCGGCGATGCTTTCAAAGCTCTGATTGTAGCGAAACCGTGGTTCGATCCTGGCGATATCTATCTGGCTTTTGCCATTGTTAAGGGCATGTTCCGCGAGAAATGATTGGTGCAATCCGGAAACATAACCTTCAACCGTCTCACCCTTAAATGGGATAGCACCGTCTACAGTTGCAAGTATCTGGGTCGGCTCACCCGTACTCATCTTTCGGTCAAAGTCAGGTGGTAACTCAACAACCAGAGAGACCTCACCTGCCACTAGACGGTCGCGCCCTTCGCTGGCGCTTTGCAGCGGCGATGTAGCTTTAAAGTAGGACGATCCGGCGAATTCAGCCGAATAAGCACGACTCTCCGGCCCCTGAGAAAGGTCAAGTACAGCGAATTCAAGCTCATCGATATCCAGCGTAATTCCAAAGCAAAAAACTAACATTAGAATAGCAGAACCCAGAAACGCGAAAGCCAGACGCACCGGGTCGCGAGCTACTTCAACGGTTTCGCGCCGCGCATATGCCAATACACGAGAAAACGCTCCTCCCCCGGCGTGGGATTTGGTCCTAAAATCCACCTCTGGCGCGACAACAGAGACTGGTTTTTCTGCTGCTTCCAATATCGAAATGAAGGCGTCTTCAAGGTTTTTCGCCCCTTCAACAGCGATCAGGTCAGCCGGAGTACCTTCGGCTAGAACTCTACCAGCATGCATAAACGAAACGCGATCACAGCGTTCCGCCTCACCCATGAAATGAGTGGACACAAAGATTGTAACCGACTCATTTCGAGAGAGCTCAATCAGCAAGTCCCAGAAGGAATCGCGCGCCTCTGGATCCACACCGGATGTTGGTTCGTCGAGTATTAGCACCCGCGGGCGGTGGATCACTGCTACGGCTAGCGACAGTCGCTGTTTGATCCCTAAAGGCAGTGCCGTCGCCAACGTATGCCGGTGCTCCTCAAGCCCAAAGCGCTCAAAGAGTTCCGAAACACGTTGTTCTCGGTCGGCAATTGCAAATATCCGCGCATGCAATTGTAGGTTCTGATGGACCGACAACTCGCCATACAAGGAAAAGGCCTGGCTCATGTAGCCTATTTCACGCCTCATTTTGCGATCATACGCATCGACAGGATTGCTAAATAACAGTGCTTCACC
The DNA here is from genome assembly GCF_900312795.1 of Ruegeria sp. AU67. Taxonomy (NCBI): domain Bacteria; kingdom Pseudomonadati; phylum Pseudomonadota; class Alphaproteobacteria; order Rhodobacterales; family Roseobacteraceae; genus Ruegeria; species Ruegeria sp. AU67. The sequence continues at coordinate 26,706 of NZ_OMPH01000001.1, read as the reverse complement.
TGAGCTTGAAGGTAACAAGCCAGTCAGCATCTTCATTGTCGTGGACTTGCCGCAACCGTTTGATCCGAGAAACCCGAATATCTCTCCGCGATTGATTGTGAAGTCGACGTTGTCTACGGCCGTGAAATCACCAAAGCGTCGTGTCAGTCCACGCGCAACTATCACTGGGCTTGCTTCGATCTGCCCATACGTTTTGTTTTTCCCCGCCGGTTCGACAGGCAACTCCCGTGCTCTCAGACGCCGATATGCAATTTCGAGGTCGACATCACTCCCTTTCAATTCGGCGGGCTTCCCATGAAAGATGACTTGACCCGCGTCCATCGCGACAATCCGGTCAAAACCGTCGGCTTCTTCCATGTACGCCGTTGAAACCAATACCGACAGTTCAGGGCTTTTTACTCGGATTGCATCGATCAAAGCCCAGAACTGCCGACGCGACAACGGGTCGACCCCGGTCGTTGGCTCATCCAAAACCAAAAGTTTGGGGTCATGGATTAATGCACAGCAAAGGCCTAGTTTTTGCTTCATCCCACCCGAGAGTTTGCCCATCAGACGGTCTTCAAACTGCGCAAGCCCTGTCGCAGCCAATAGCGCTGCGATACGGTCATCCCGCTCTGAATACCCTTGAGCAAAGAGACCTGAGAAGAACTCGAGGTTCTCGCGTACAGACAGCTCCGGATACAGGTTTCGACCCAACCCTTGCGGCATGAAAGCGATGGCTGGGCAAATGCTGTGCCGATGACCAGAATCGCCAATCGGGCCGCCTAGAACGTCGATATTACCGGATTGCAGTTTCTTTGCGCCGGTGATCAAACCAAGCAGTGTAGACTTTCCCACCCCATCCGGCCCGATAAAGCCAACAAGCTGGCCGCCTGGCAGTTCTAACGAAACAGAATCCAATGCGACATGCTTGCGATAGCGGTGCGTAACACCTGAAATTCGAATATCGTAGGTTCCGTCCTCTACTCTCATTCGAACAGCTCTGCTGGGATGCGTTGTTCAAGCGCCTCAGGCCAAGCAACGGATGGGTTAAGCCGGATCACCGCGACACCGCGCAGACCAGTTTTGACGTGCTCAATCCGACTTTCAACCAAGTCTATTGGGATACGGACGCGAACGCGAAAAACCAGTTGCTCTCGCTCATCCATGGTCTCGACCTGTTTGGGGGTGAATTGTGCCTCCGGAGAAACAAAGCTGACATATGCTGGTATTGCATATTCCGGCAAAGCGTCGAGCACGATGCGAGCCTCAGCTCCAATGGGCAAAAGTCCGGCTTCACGCGCCGGAAGAAAAACTTCCATGTAAACATTCTCAAGGCCAAGAATAGTCAGGATTGGTTCGCCCGCGCCAACCACCTCTCCGGGTTCTGCAAGCCGGTAAAGCACGCGTCCGGGCAAAGGTGCCACTAGAGCGCTGTCTTCAATCTGTGCCTCAATCCTACGCACTTCCGCCTCAGCGGCAGCAATACGGCTTTCCGCGGTTGCAACTCGGGCTTTAGCGGCGCCTAATACTGCTGTAGCAACCTTATGAGTGGTATCGCGATCTTCAAAAATAGTTTTGGAGATGTTTTGTCCTGCCAGCAACGCCGTGGCACGATCAAGCTCTTGCTCGGCCCTGCGCTGTTCGCTTTCGCGTTGCACAACGAGCGCTTCTGCTTCGGCCCTTGTCTGATTTGCCAAGGCTACTTCGGCTCTAGCCCGGTCCAGGGCCGCAGATAGCTCGTCTATGTCCATTTCGGCCAGGATTTGACCGGCTGCAACCATACTGCCCTCTGTTGCCGTTACCTTCGCAACCCGACCTGCATTAGTTGGTGCTATTTCGACTTGTTCCGCTTCAACCCGCCCGTTTCCTTGCACAAATCCGACCGGCAATTCATCGCCATCCTCGGCAACAACGACATACAGCAACGCACCAGCAATTACTAAACCAGCCAAAATAAGAAAAACCGATAGGTTTTTGGTCATAGCGTTTCACCTGAAACAGGGTTTCTGGCGCAGAGTTTAGTGTCTCAAAAGACTCAAAGCCTTGTTTTGGATCAAAACCGATCCGGGCACCTCAGTTCCAAGCAATTGTTTGTATGAACACCGGTTTGGGTGTTGCAGGCTCTTTCGCGATAGGTCTCAAGAAGTAGACTTGAAGCGTTTTTGTTATCAGTTTGGTATTGAAACGGGTTGTTCTAGCGTGCAATTGCGGTCGCCGCCAACCTGCTGCGCAATACAGCGAAAGGAAACACTATGACCAATACACTGAGAGCTTGTTTGTCTTTGTGGTTGGTTGCAGGCGCTTCTGCGTATGCACAAGAGCGTACTGAAATACGGGTACTAACTAGGTCTTCGAATATCGATACCCGTTGGAGAAAATCCCCCCGACAAGTACAACTGCTCTGCAAATCTGTTATCTGCCGCTACGCGTAGCGGAAACTCAACAAACTCGGTTTCTGTAAATTTCTGTCAAACAGACTTCACCGCTCAAACACAGCCATCATCTGCCTGCGCAATCGCGCCAGATCCTCATCCACACTAGCGGTAGGATCGCACGCGAATGTTGGCAATGCCTCCACACGGATCGTCCCGCTGCGCGGTAAATGTTTGCCGCGTGGAAGTAGACTATCGCTGTCGTGGATGACAATAGGGGTGATCGTGCGACCGGTTTCTCGGGCAACTAAGACAGCACCCGCTTTAAAATCCCCTAGCGATTCTGTTTTGGCTCGGGTGCCTTCTGGGAATAGCACAATGGAACAGCGGGCAGGCATTTCCTTGACAGCCTTTATCAGCGTTTTCATGGCCGTTGAGCCGGAGTCCCGGGTGATAGGGACGAGGCCCGCCCCATCAAAACCAGTGCGCAGGAGTTTGCTGTTCCAGAACTCTGCCTTCGCCGCGAAGGTGAACCATTTGGTGTCGGGCACCACGTGCATGAGACTGAAGCCATCAAGATGGCTACGGTGGTTGACCACGATGATGCTGTTGGTGTCGGCGGCGAGGGCATTCTTTTCCTCAGGACGCATCTCGACGCGGATGCTGAGGAGCCACAGCAGGCGTGAGCATGACCGTTTCACCATGCGCCAATACCAACCCCGAAAGCCTCTGCGCCGAACGCAAAGAAGAGGGGCAAAGGCCACGAAGAGGAAATAAAACAGGCCGGTAAGAACCAGTACAGCGCGCTTGATAATGCGTATCGGCAAAGGGTCGATGGCGCGAGTGGCGCGGTCTTGTCCGTCAGGTGAAAGGGGCATGACGTCCTCTGATAGGGCTGTGGCAGGTGCGTAAGCCATGAATAAAGGCCACCGGAGGTCCTCCGGTAGCGCTTTGACACGCGCCACTTGAGAAGGAAGACAGCCACCGCACACCTCTCTATCTGTCGAAGTCAATGCCAGATCAATGAGAAAAGACGACGTAGGGGAATGTATCTTGATGCTTCAGTGTGACTTGAGTACCAACTGACCGGCCTTGGCGTAGTAAATCGGTAAACCGTCAGATGACCGGATTGAGCCCCGCAGCGGGCTTCATTTGCAAGCCATGCTAAGATACCGCCAATCCAGTCGCACTCCACGTAATCGCAATTCAGTTCCACGAAGTTTTTGTTCTGCGAACATGGAGCAGGCGTTCATAGTCCGTGAGTGTTCAGCGGATCAGAGGCGCACTCCTTAGCTTCTTTCTCTCGATGTCCAACTCGTCGATTCCTGCATCTCTTAGCAGTCGATTCGTCAGGTGGACCGGGTCACGACATGTTTGTATCGACGGCTTGAGAAAGCCCAGAAGCCATCCCATCAGATCAAATCGGCCAAAGTGCTTTGGTGCTACGTTAGCTGCAAAATTCTCAAATTCGTTTTTATCAATGGGTTTCATAGTCGCCTCCAGGAATTGTCTTTCCTCGACCATGCATCGCTGCGACTTTCGCACTCAAACGTTGTTACTTGACACCAATTGTTCTAAAAAGTCGCAAATAGTTGTGTCGAGACTTTTGCCCCCACTAAACGCTTTGCGCGCCTTTGAAGCTGCGGGTCGATTGGGCAGTTTCACTAAGGCCGCCGCAGAGTTGGGTGTCTCCCATTCCGCGATTTCCCGGCATGTAAGAGGGCTTGAGGCGCGTCTGAACATTCATCTCTTCCGCACCCAGAACAGCAGTGTAGCACTGACCGATCAAGGTCGAACATACTTGACCGAGATTACGCCGGCCTTCGACCGAATCGCTCTGGCAACGGAAGTGCTTTCGGTCCCCCCCAAAGGCACGGTGACGCTGACGACAGAAACCACCGTTGCCCAGAAATGGCTAATCCCACGGCTTGCAAGCCTTAAGGCCCGTCACCCCGAAATTGAACTGAAACTGTCTGTAACCACCGAGGTAATGGATATTGAGGCCCACAATTTCGACATTGGGGTGAGGTATTTGCGAACCGGATCGGTCGAAGGATACGATCTGCTGTTTCAATCAGAAGTTCGGGCTTATGCGGCACCTGGCTTTGCGCCGATTTCAGATGGCAAGTTGGATATCGAGGCGCTTGCTCGCGGCCCTTTGATTGAAGAAGCTACGTTCAGCCTGTGGACTGACTGGTTCAAGCAGGCCGGACTTAATGAGGTCCCTGACCTCGAATTGCCCCATCCACTTGGCGCGTTGTTGGCAATCCAGTCGGCAGTCGCCGGTCTTGGGGCCGTGTTGATGGACAAGAATCTATGTGGACCTGAAGTTCAATCGGGCGTTTTGGTTGAACTGGCGGACATCGAAATCCCATTCGGCGGGTATTACCTGGCAGTCAACAATCGCGCCGGGCGCCGCAAAGCCGTTCGCGCTGTCTGCCAATGGCTGATCGATGGATGCGCAAGCAATTGAGGAAACGAAAGGCTGAAAGCCCGTGCTATTGATTTATCGCAATTCGCAAAAGATTGACGATCCCGTCGACTGTTACTGCTTTGTCCCTGTTCAAACACAATCACCAAACGCCAAAAGCTAACATTGTGCCAAGTATTTACGCCATTTGTTTTGGGAGAAATACCGAATGACTAGTTCAGAGATCGTAGTTCGACGAATGTCAGAAACAGACAATGATGCAATGTCTAAACTGCTTGGTGATGTTTTTAGCAGGCGCGATCCTCCCGCCGTTTCAACTAAGTTCTCGCTTGAAAAGCTCGAAAAGATCGCCGAACTATTTGGATCAAAATCAGCAAAGAAGGGTTTGTCGTCTGTTGCTCTCGATGAAGCTTCTGGTGAAATAGTAGGCGCAGTTCTGGTAGCGTCTATCAAGACCTTGGCCTCCCGGAACCAACAGTCAGCCACCTATTCTGCGACTTAAGGATCGTCGCCGTCCAAGACAGCTTTTACCCGATTGAGATCGCAGTTTTGAGGGTGATCGATGACAAGCCACACATTTGGAGTTCGCCCATTTATCCTGCGCGATCATGGCCACAACAGGTTCTGGATGCGTCTCCAATCGACCTGTCGACGGCTCCGGTCGCTGAAGAGGTAGCAAACCAAACACTCGATCTCATCGAGTTCTGTGAAGCCGGATGGATCTACTCGGATTCTTCAGCGACTTCAGGATTGTTGGAGCGTCTATTGGCTGAAGCAGAGGTTGGGCATCTACACAAAGTCGACGTACATCGTGCGGAACAAATCATGCAAGATGATGCATCTCGTCGAGCGATGAAACAGCAACTGAAGGTACACAAGCGGATATCTGATGTTCCTCGCGAAGAGGTGGAGCGGTTGTGGGGCTGCTACCAAGCAGTGAAGGCCTCAGAGGAAGGAGGTGCGCGATGAGTATGGCGCACGATGCCTAGTAAAGATAATTACTGACCTGAGCCCCAGATTTTCTCCACGTCCCGGAGATTCCTTGGGTTTGGTTTGATTGCGTTGGGCGGCCAGTTTGTCCGACGCAACAGGCCAAAAGGATGTCCGCTATGGGGCTCAGTGTTGACTTTCTCCGCGGTGATCAGGGTTGGCTTTTTGCCGGTCGATCTGGACATTCGAAACTAGACATTGCGGATCCCGAGATGCGGGACAAAGCCGACCTCTCGTTCGTAATTCTTAACGTCTGCTGTTGGCCCATCGCGACGATAGTCACTATATGGCAGGTGTGGCATTTCATGCCAGTTGCTTACGGCGAAATGTCATGCATGATCATGAAAAATGATCCTGCAGGCCGCAATGATAAAAAGTCAGATCACTTTAAAGCAACTCGAAGCTTTTGCCTTTGTCGTGGACACTGGCACCTTCCGAGCCGCCGCGACTGCTCTCGGAACAACGCAGCCTAATATCTCATCCCGGATTTCCGCTCTGGAAATGGCTTTGGATGTTGCGCTTCTTTATCGAGATGCAGGTTCCGTACGCCTGACCGAGAAGGGTCGGGAGCTCCTCGTTCTAACACGAGACATTCTTCGCGCCGGAGAAGCCCTGTTGGAAGCAGCGGGACGGCAAGAGTTGATCGAAGAACGCCTTCGGCTTGGTGTCACAGAACTTGTCGCTTGCACATGGCTGCAAACGTTCCTGCGGCTTTTGCGACAGGAGTACCCAAGCCTGCGCGTCGAGCTGGAGGTCGATCTATCCCTTCAGATTGAGGAGCGCTTGCGCGAAGGACGGATCGATCTGGCGCTGCAGAACGGTCCCTTTGCATTTCAAGCCACCGGCGAACAGGCGTTGGCCGAGGAACCTTATGTTTGGGTCGCCAACAAAGACCTTGCGAACGAGCTAGCAGGCGGGGCATCGGTCGCGCGTTTCTTTGACAAGGCCGTCTTGACCCATGCCCGTCATACGAGCGCGGCACGTGCGCTGCACGAGCTGGCTGCGACGGGTGGCTATGACGCGGGAAAGATCATTCACTCAAGCGCTCTGTCCGCGTGTCTTCCAATGGTCAATGAAGGCTTGGGGGTTGCGTTACTGCCTCGGTCGCTGGTCTCGGAAGAGATGAAAGACGGACGATTGCAATCGCTCAAGTCGGATTGGATTGCGCCACCGCTTTCGTTTTTTGCCCGTTTCAAAGCGGAACGTGCACCGCGCTTCGTTGCCAAGGCTTGTGAGATTGCTGCATCCGTTCGGCCAGCGGAAAAGTAAGATAACTAAAATTAATCAGGTATAGAAAATCTATTGATTTGATTTCTGCTCTCTCGCAGGACCTACTGCCCTGAATTCAAGTGTTGCAGTGGAGATCATAATGAAGGCCGAATCTATTCGCATGGGCGTCGACATTGGCGGCACCTTCACGGATGTCGTCCTCGAAAAGGGCGGTGAACAGCACTCCACAAAGGTCCTGACGACCTATGCTGCACCGGAAAACGCCATTATCGACGGCATGCATCAGGTTTGCGCAAAGGCAGGTGTTGAACCATCCGAGATCGAACAGATCATTCACGGCACGACTCTTGCGACCAATGCCCTGATTGAGCGGCGTGGGGCAAAAACCGCATTGATTACAACCGAAGGATTTCGCGATGTGATCGAAATGCGGACAGAAAGCCGGTTTGAGCAATATGACCTGAACCTGAGTTTACCCGACCCGCTGCTACCCCGGCAGATGCGGTTCACGGTTCCGGGTCGGGTGAACGCGAAGGGTGAAATCCTCGTCGATCTTGATCGCGCGGATGTTGAGGCAGTGGTGGACCGGATCGCGGGAGCGGGGTTTGAAAGTGTCGCCGTGGGGCTGATCCATTCGTACCTTAACCCCGTCCATGAGGAATTGGTACGCGAGGTGCTGGCCGAAAAACTACCCGATGTATCTGTGTCGATTTCTTCGGAAGTATCGCCCCAAATGCGGGAATATGAGCGGTTCAATACCGTTGTCGCAAATGCCTATATCATGCCTTTGATGGCCTCGTATCTTGGGCGGCTAGAAGACCGCCTGAGCGGCGAGGGTGTGAGATGCCGAATCTTCCTGATGCATTCAGGAGGCGGGATCATCTCGATCCAGAATGCCGCCGATTTCCCGGTTCGACTAGTGGAAAGTGGTCCTGCGGGGGGCGCAGTTTTCGCGGCGCATATCGCGGCGCGCTACGGCCTCGATAAAGTCCTATCCTTCGACATGGGCGGTACGACGGCCAAGATTTGCCTGATCAAGAACCAGACCCCCAAAACCAGTCGTGTGTTCGAGGTGGCCCGAACTTATCGCTTCAAGAAGGGGTCGGGTATGCCGATCTCGATTCCGGTGATCGACATGGTAGAAATCGGGGCTGGTGGTGGATCATTGGCCCATGTGGATGGCATGCGGCAGATCCGCGTCGGCCCTGAAAGCGCCGGATCGGAGCCGGGGCCTGCTTGTTATGGACGAGGCGGGCAGCGTCCGGGAGTGACCGACGCCGATCTGGTGCTCGGCAAGCTGGACCCAAACAATTTTGCCGGTGGTTCGATCCAGTTGCATCCCGACAATTCCAAAACGGCCCTTGCCGCTCATGTGGGCGACACGCTGGAGATGGACGCGGTTGAGGCTGCCTTTGGCGTGGCTGAAGTGGTTGATGAGAACATGGCCAATGCCGCGCGCGTGCATGCGGTAGAGAATGGTGAGGACCTGAGCGAATACACGATGATCGCGTTTGGCGGAGCAGCCCCGCTGCATGCGGGTCGTCTTTGTGAGAAGTTGGGTGTGGAGCGCCTATTGGTGCCGCCCGGGGCTGGGGTTGGCTCGGCTATCGGCTTTTTGCGTGCGCCGTTCAGCTTCGAGGCCAATCGCTCGGTGTACATGAAGCTCAGCGACTTTGATGGTGAGAAGATCAAGAGCCTGCTCACCGATCTCAAAGCCGAGGCGACAGGGTTCGTGCGTACTTGCGACGAGGTCAGCCCTATCTTGTCAGAGTTCAAAGTGTATATGCGCTACACGGGTCAGGGATGGGAAATCCCCATCGATCTGACGGAAGAACAGGCGATGAATCCGGATGCCGCCGTGTTTGAGGGGCGGTTCGAAGAAGACTACACGAAACTTTTCGGTCGTCCGGTCGCAGGGATGGATATCGAGATCACCGTCTGGTCCGTGAATGCCGCAACGCCGCCTGAAGAGGTGTCCCGAATTTCCGAAACCGGTGGAAGCGCGCTCGTGGCATTGAACGGGACACGGCAGCTTTTTGACGCGGCGAGCACTTCGTATCTCGATGCGCAGGTCATTGACCGAAATTCCATGGAAACGGGCGAAAGGGCTAGTGGCCCCGCCGCAGTGACCGAAGCGGAAACGACGATCATTGTCCCTGCGAGCCGGGATGCCATTCGCCAACCGGACGGTTGTATCGACGTGGTGACGAAAGGAGTAGCGCAATGAGCCAGGACCACTCCAAAGTCTCCTATCAGGTGATGTGGAACCGCCTAATCTCTGTCGTTGAGGAGCAGGCGCAGGCACTCGTTCGGACGGCATTTTCGACATCGGTTCGCGAGGCTGGAGATCTTTCCGCAGGGGTCTATGACACCCATGGCAATATGCTCGCCCAAGCGGTGACCGGCACACCCGGCCATGTGAACGCTATGGCGGATGCGGTTGCGCATTTCATTCGCCGGATCGGGCGGCAGAATATGATTGAGGGCGATGTTTATATCACCAATGACCCGTGGGAGGGAACAGGACACCTGCATGACATCACGATGGTCACGCCGTCGTTCCACAAGGGTTCACTTGTCGGATTCTTCGCCTGCACGGCGCATATTGTAGACATCGGCGGGCGTGGCTTTGGCGCTGATGCGCAAAGCGTCTATGAGGAAGGTCTCTATATTCCGATCATGAAGTTCGCGGACAAAGGTGAAGTTGATGAGACATTGGTGCGGATCATCCGGGGCAATGTCCGCGAGCCCGATCAGTTGATCGGCGACATCTACGCGCTCGCTACCTGTAACGAAATCGGCCACCGTCGCCTGATCGACATGATGGAAGAGTTTGATCTGCACCATCTGGACGGCATTGCAAACTTCATCCTCGAAAACTCCCGTCGCGCGACGCTCGATGCGATAGCAGCTTTGCCGCAAACCTCAGCCATAGGCGAAATGACGATGGACGGGTTCGACGTGCCGATCACGCTGAAGGTCAAAGTCAGCGTCGAAGGGGACCGGATCGTGACCGATTTCACCGGTACATCTGGTCTCGACAAAAAAGGCATCAACTGCCCGCTGGTCTACACCAAGGCCTATGCCTGTTATGCGCTCAAAGTCGCCATTGCGCCCGAGATCCCGAACAACGCTGCCTCGCTTGCCCCGTTCGAAATCACAGCGCCGGAAAACTCCATCGTCAACGCGCTGCACCCCGCACCGGTCGCCCTGCGCCACATCGTGGGGCATTTCGTGCCGGACGCGGTCTATGACGCCTTCGACAAGATCGTGCCGGGCCTCGTGCCCGCTGAAGGCGCAGGGTGCTTGTGCAACTTTCAAGTCAGCCTACGCCCCCGGAGCGATGCGCCCGCACCCTCAGGTGCGCGGCGATCAGAGGTTCTGACATTCAACTCTGGCGGCTCCGGCGCGCGGCCTGAACATGATGGGATGAACGCAACCGCCTTTCCTTCAGGAGTTATGACTATGCCCATTGAGGCCACGGAACACGCAGGCCCCGTCATTATCTGGCGCAAAGAGCTGCGTCCTGACAGTGGCGGCGCGGGAAAGACACGCGGTGGTCTTGGGCAATACATGGAGGTCGGCGCGCAAGAGGGCCACGAGTTTGACATTCAGGCAATGTTCGACCGCGGGACCTATCCTGCACGAGGTCGGCGCGGCGGTCATAACGGTGCGAACACAACAATTGAACGCAGTGACGGTGCGGTAATGCATGTCAAAGGCAAACAATTCGTAACGCATGGAGAACGGGTGATCATGGCTTTCCCAGGCGGAGCTGGCTACGGCGATCCAACTGAGCGGTCCAATGACCTTGTTAAACGCGATCTGGCGCGCGGATACATATCGCCCGAGACAGCGCAACAAGACTACGGTTTGTCGAAAGGCGACATCGCAGCGGTTCAAGCAGCCGTGGCAAAGGGAGAGAACCTATGAACAACCAAAGCCCAACGCAAAAGAGCTACGATATTGTCATCATTGGCGGCGCTATCATGGGTGCCTCCACCGCTTGGTTCTTGTCCGAAAACAAGGATTTCGACGGCTCGGTCCTCGTGGTTGAGCGGGACATGACCTTTGAAGCGTGTTCCACTACCCACACGAATTCCTGCATGCGGCAGCAGTTCTCGACCGAGCTCAACGTTCGGATCAGTCAGTTTGCGGCTGACTTCGTTAAAAACCTTCGCAGCTATATGGGCGGTGACGAACGCGTGCCGGAACTTGGCATTCGGTCGTTTGGCTACATGTATTTTGCGGACAATGAAGGCTTCGCTGATGTGCTGCGTGAAAGCCAACAAGTGCAACTGGCGGCCGGTGCCGCAACCCAGTTGATGACGCCAGACGAGATCGAGGCGGCTTATCCGTTCTACAATGTCGATGACATCGTGCTTGGGTCGATCAACCTTGTGGACGAAGGGTACTGGGACGGGGCGGCGGTCAACGACTGGTGGCGCAGGCAAAGCCGCGAACGCGGGGTTGAGTGGATCCAGAACGAAGTGGTCGCCATGACCCGCAATGCCTCGGGCACCAAAGTGGAAAGCATAACACTCGCCTCGGGCGAGGTTATCTCTTGCGGTCAAGTCGTGAACGCGTCCGGTCCGCGCGCTGATCGCACAGCGAGGATGGCAGGGATCGAGGTGCCGGTTGAACCACGCAAACGTTTCTCGTGGATTTTCAAAGCCGAGCAGCCTCTTGATCAGGACTTGCCGCTAACAATCGACCCGTCGGGTGTGCATGTGCGCGAAAATGGCGGCGGGACGTATCAATGCGGCGGCCATTCCGACTACGACCCTGCCGTCGACTATGACGACTACGTCATGGACCATTCCATGTGGGAAAACCACGTTTGGCCGATCCTCGCGACTCGCATCCCCAAGTTCGAGGCCATCAAAGTACAGTCCGAATGGGGCGGGCACTATGCGATGAACACCTTTGACCACAACGCGATCATGGGGCCACACACCGAGGTGTCAAACTTTATCTTCCTCAATGGCTTCTCTGGCCACGGGCTGCAGCAATCCCCTGCCATGGGGCGCGGCACAGCGGAATGGCTGACTTACGGTGAATACCGCGCGCTCGACATGACCCCGTTCAACTTTGAGCGGATCCCGGCTGGGCGTCCGATCATTGAGAAGGCAGTGATCTGATGCAACTCGCTTCCAACGTGTTCACGCGCGCCCTCGCCTCGGGGGATAAGCAAATCGGCGTTTGGATCAGCCTGTGCAGCAACTTCGCGGCAGAGGTCGTCAGCACCGCAGGCTATGACTGGGCGCTCATCGACATGGAGCACAGCGCCAACGACTATTTCAGCGTTCTTGGTCAGCTTCAAGCCTTCGCCGCATCTTCAACAACGGCTTTGGTTCGCGTCGAATCGAACGACGCCGTGGCGGTCAAACGTTTGCTGGACCTCGGCGCGCCGGGGCTGCTGTTTCCGATGATCCAATCGGTTGAGGAAGCCGAGAGGGCTGTTGCCGCGACGCGCTACCCGCCACGTGGCATCCGCGGCGTATCAGGGGCGACTCGGGCAACAGCCTTTGGCCGGATTTCCAACTATACTGCCCGCGTTGAAGAAGAAACCGCCGTGCTCTTGCAGCTTGAAACGCGTGCCGCTGTAGAACAGGCAGAAGCCATCAGTGCTGTGGACGGTGTAAGTGGGATATTCTTCGGCCCTGCCGATATTGCTGCTGACATTGGCAAGCTGGGCAAACCTCTGGACCCAGAGGTCTGGGCGCTGATCAAACCTGCCGCGCAAAAGCTGATCGCCAAGGGCATGCCGGTTGGCACTTTGGTAACAGACCCTGGCTTTGCCGCAGAGCTCTTGAACGAGGGCTTTACCTTTGTGGCCATCGCGACAGATACAGGGCTTTTGGCGCGGGCTGCAGATGCAGCTTTGGCACAGACCAAAGGCGCGCTGACATGAGCTTTGCCGCGTCCCGCTTAGCACAGGTCAAACCGTCAGCGTCCGCTTGGGTCAGCCAGGCGGCGAAAGAAGCCAAAGCGCGCGGCGAGGACGTCATTGACCTCGGGCTGGGTGAGCCGGATTTCGACACGCCTGGTCACATCAAGGAGGCAGCACATCAAGCCGCCCTTCGCGGCGAAACGAAGTACCCGCCCACCAATGGCACACTGACCATGCGGCAAGCGGTCGTGGATAAGCTGAGGCGCAAGAACAATCTGGATTTTGCCCTAGACGAGGTCATTGTCTCAAACGGTGCCAAGCAGGTGCTTTTCAACGCCTTCATGGCAACCTTGGAGCCGGGCGATGAGGTATTGCTGTGCGCGCCATATTTTGGGCAGTACAAGGACATCGTAACAATCTTGGGCGGAGTGCCCGTGCCGCTGATTTGCCCACAGGAGGCAGGGTTCCGCCTGATGCCTGAGCAACTGTCCAAGGCGATTACGCTCAAGACACGGTGGATTCTGCTGAACCAGCCTTCGAACCCCTCGGGCGCAGTTTATTCGGATGACGAGATCAAAGCTCTTGGGGCTGTGCTTGCTGATCATGAGCGCGTTTTGATCCTGTCTGATGAAATCTATGAACACATTCTCTTTGACGACCGTGTCTTCCGATCCTTCGTAGCACTCTGTCCGGACCTCCAAAACCGCACGCTAACGGTCAACGGCGTCTCTAAAGCCTATGCCATGACCGGTTGGCGCATCGGTTATGGCGCAGGGCCAAAAGACTTGATCGTGGCCATGACGAAAGTGCAAAGTCAGATATCATCCGGAGCCTGCTCCATTGCGCAGGCCGCAGCCGCTGCGGCACTGAATGGACCGCAAGAGGATGTCCGCCGCTTCTGCGCTGCATTCGAACGACGCCGCGACCTCGTGGTGGAGCGCGTTGCGCACATCCCGGGATTAACGCTCGAGGCACCGGGCGGTGCATTCTACGGCCTGATTGGCTGCGCCGACCTCATCGGGGCAAAAACCCCTGATGGCGACACCATCACGGATGACACTGACGTCACGGCCTTTCTTTTGAAAGCGGCACGTGTCGCCGTGCCGGGCAGCGCATACGACCTGTCGCCGTTCTTTCGCATCTCAACCGCCGGCTCAGAAGAGGTTTTGAACACGGCGATGGATCGCATCGCCGCTGCTGTTGCCGACCTTGAAGGAATACACCCATGAAGAAAATCGTCCTCACCGGCGCCGCTGGTCGCCTTGGTTCTTATCTACGGAAGCCCTTGTCGAAGATGTGCGAAGAGTTCGTATCTTCCGACATTGCTGAATGCGTTTCGAATCTTGGTACAAACGAAACCTATGTGAAGGCCGATATCACTGATCTCGATGCTATGGTCGCGTTGTTAGAAGGTGCCAACATGGTCGTGCATTTCGGTGCCGTCGGGGATGAGGCCCCGATGGAGGTACTCTGGGGCCCGAACTTTTATGGCGCCTATACTGTCTGGGAAGCAGCCTACCGCAACAAGCTGCGGCGTGTTGTCTATGCTTCCTCCATCCACGCTGTGGGCATGCACAAGAAAACGGACTTCATTGGCGTCGACGCGCCGCACAAGCCCGACACGTTCTATGGGCTTGCCAAGTGTTTTGCCGAGGACCTTGCAAGCCTCTACTGGGACAAGCGCGGACTGGAATCTGTGTGCATGCGCATCCTGTCCTGCGCACAGCCGACCAATTCGCGCGCTGTGGGAACATGGCTGAGCTATGATGACATGATTCACATGGTCGAACGCGCCATCACCACTCCGATCACAGGGTTTAGCGTCGTTTATGGTGTTTCTAACAACGACCGCGCACCGGTCGACAACGCCAAGGCACAACACCTGGGTTACCGCCCCAAGGACAATGCCGAGCAATTTGCGGCGGAAATCTACGCTGAAGAGGGGCCGCTCGATCCTCACGAACCGGCAAATACACACCACGGAGGCCCGTTTGCCGCCGTTGAATTAGGCAACAGTGGCATGGCCCACCTGAACTTGAACGCAGATGACACGGGGAAGGACTGAACTCATGGACAAAGTAGCTTTGATCACGGCCGGCGGCTCTGGCATGGGCGCGGATTCTGTCCGAGCTTTGGCCGCGGATGGTTTCAAGGTCGGAATTTTGTCGTTGTCCGGCAAGGGCGAGGCGTTGGCGAAGTAGCTCGGTGGCGTTGGCGTCACCGGAACGAACAAGTCTCAAAAAGACCTCCAAAAACTCGTCGACGCAGCGATGAACCATTGGGGCCGGATCGACGTGCTCGTCAACTCGGCGGGTCACGGACCTCGCGCGCCGGTTTTAGAGTTGACGGACGAAGATTGGCACGAATGCATGGAGGTCTACTTCCTTAACGCCGTGCGCCCGTCGCGTCTGGTCACACCGATCATGCAAGTACAGGGCGGTGGTGCGATCATCAACATCTCGACCTTTGCGGCGTTTGAACCAAACCCGGTCTTTCCGACCTCTGGCGTCATGCGCGCTGGCCTTGCCGCCTTTACTAAGCTTTTCGCCGACAAATACGCGGCTGACAACATCCGGATGAACAACGTCCTGCCGGGCTTTATAGACAGCTTGCCAGAGAAAGAAGAGTTCCGCTCCATGATCCCGATGGGTCGGTAAGGCAATTCACTTGGCGAGATCGCCAGCGTTGTGACATTTCTTGCATCAGAAGGCGGAGCGTATATCACTGGTCAGAACATCCGTGTTGACGGCGGCATAACAAGGTCCGTTTGAGGTCGGGTTCTTGGAGGACAGTATCTACACCTGCTAGGCCCTCGTTTGTTAATTTTGAATGTCTGCATAGTAGGCTTTGCTGCTATCGATGCACTTCGCAGCATTCAGTAAGAACGGGCTCAATGCTGTCATTCGCTGCGTTTGCATTAACATCGGCATTGGGCTCGGCGCTGCCGTTCTCTGCGGTAAGCATGATCGGCCGCTCTCAGCCCAATGCGGGCTTGGTCGATCCGGAAGCAGAGAGGCGAGCAGGCATAGGCGCTGGCAACTACCTTGGTCTGATTTACAGGAATTTTTTCAGCAACCGGTACATGAAGGTCGAGTTGATCTAATTGTTATTTTCGGAACGAAAAGCCTGCGGTGACATCCCGGCCCAGGCATGCACAGTTTAGGTAAAATTGGGATCCCAATCATCCACAACCCCTAGTTCTGCTCAAAAAGATAAGGTGAAAATCCACTCTTAAGGGTAAACGCCAATCAGAGAGGCCGCTTCAGGGACTACACAAATCTTGTCCGTGAAGCGGCGTTTTGGTTATTGCCAACTTGCAAAAGTCTTGCGGGCCAGTTCGCTTTCTGGTCGCAGATTTTCAATGCCTCCATAGGGTTCATCAGTCCCAATCTCGCGATGTGGGTATTTTGCAATCATTTTTTGATGCCGTTTGGCCATATCCTGGAAGGACGCTCCGGACCAAAGCGATTGGCCGATGTCAGAATACATCTCGCGCGGATCGCGAAGGATATTGAACACCGGCGCAGCGGCCCCTGGGACACCAGGTGCGGGCATGTGCATCTTGAATTCCTGTTTCACAATCGAACGCAAAACCGGTCCTTCGTAGATATAGACATAATCTCTCCGCGAATTTCCATCCCCCTCAAGAAACAATGCTGTCTGGTCCACGCCGTCGATGATCCGGTCACGCGGGATGAATATAGTTCCGCCAGCGATACGGGCGAAGGTTGTGAATAGATCGGAAACGTGAACGATGTCCCCTGCGTACTTGCCTCCTTCGATTGCAGCTGGCCAGCGTACGAAAGCATCAACACGCACGCCACCTTCGAGGTGTTCCGCTTTGCCGCCCCGGTAAATCAATTCGATCATGCCTGAAGTGGGGGAATACTGCTTAAAGATTCCGTTGTCCGCCATGATCACAACAAGCGTGTTATCCGCAATTCCAAGTTCATCAACTTTGGCCATCAAATCACCGATCCAATCGTCAAGTTGCTCCATTTTATCAGCCATAAAGCCACCGTTGCGGGACCGCTGCTGTTCGCCGTAAGTGAAATTGATTGGGTAAAGCGGCCAGTATTGGAGAAAGAATGGATCATCTTCTCCCGCCAAACGGTCAAGTTGCTCCAAGACCTGAGCCTGATAGGTCTCGTTCATGCGTTCATAGTGCGCCTGTGTCCATTCCTCGCCAGCTTCTATGCCGACCTCCCGTGCGGTCTCTCCGGCCCTGGCTTCGAGGCCAGTTACAAGACCATAAGGTTTGAACCGTTCATCCATTCCGTATTTCCCGGATTGAGTGGATGGATGCCAGCCATTGAGGTTACCTGCATTCGCAGCCTCTGGTGTCATCAGGCTCAGTTGCACTTGCTGATGGACTGGAAAATACGCGACATCAAACCCCTGGTTATGAGCGAATGACTCCTCAATATCACCCTGGTGCCATTTCCCAACATGTGCTGTGTTATAGCCGGATTGATTGAGAATTTCGGCGATGGTAACTTCGTTCTTGGACAACCCTTCACCAACAAGAGCAACTTTCACTTCCTTGACACCCGCGCGAATTGGGTGCCCTCCGGTCAGGAATGCAGTGCGGGTAGGTGTGCAGGAAGGCTCAGTATACATCCGCATCAAAGAAAGGCCTTCTGCGGCGAAATCGTTGATGTTTGGTGTGTCAAATCCGGTGACAAAGTTCATCGCAGGATTGCCCATGAGGCCAAAACTCACGTCATCGATGAGAACGTAGAGAATATTAGGGGGCTTACCATCGTTTCTTTCTCGAACTTCCGCCAGTTTCTTATCGATCTCAATGTCTTGGGCATCCCATTGCTCGCCGTACTGAGCGCGTAGAAAATTGAATTCTCCGTCATGGACGATGGGAGTTTCCTGGGCCGCGATTGATGTGGCAGTAACAATGGATGCAAATAAGGCGGTTCGAAAAATCAAGTTAAAGCTTCCTTTATTGTGTTGGCGGGAAACAATGAGTTTCAATCAAAGTTGGCCGCGTTTTGGGCCTTCTCTAAAACCAGTCAATACCAGTGGGTCACGCTACGGTCTACTTGCGCCATGTAATCGCCATTTGCTGTGCCGCCTACCAAGGTGAGCTAACGGCCGATTACCATATTTTGCAAAGTCCGTTTCCTGCGCATCGCCGACCTTAGTGTGCAAAGAAGCAATTTGTACGTTGTGCTTAAGTTTGCACGATTTGCCCATAAGTTTGCATGCTACATAGAACTCATTGAACAAACAGGCTCTCAGGTTTATCTGCGGTGCCCAAATGCAACTTACTCCCAATAGCTAGCAGACGAGCGCCAAGTGTTTGCTTGGCCATCCCAAGCACTGGCGCTGACGCATGGCGTGGGATTTATTCCGTCGCAATTGGATCCATGGACGTTCGCGAGGACAACGCGGTGAAGCCCAAAATCAACAACAGTCCAGCCTTGATTGAGCAAGGAATGAACCTCCTCTTCTATAAGGAAGTGCGACATGCATCCGCCAGTTCCGCAATAAAGAGATGCGGCGCTTGAACACGCGAAACCAGACTCATTCAGAACCCAGTCGTGTTGTAGATCTCCGTCGAGATCGACCCTTTCAACTGCGCCCCAGGCTATATCAAACTGACCGTCGTTGAACTCAGCGCAGGCTCGTGCCGCCAGATCAACCTTCGCCTGCAAACCGGGCGAAAGTTGCGACACATCAGCCGCAACAGCTGGTGGGGTCCAAACAAGGCCCGAAGCAAGCACAATCCCGGCGACCAAACATTTCATCTGACGCGCTATTTGGAAAGCTGGTTGGCAGGAGGTATCAATTGCACTGATCATACCTGTAGTCCCCATATTCCAGCCAGTTTGCCGAGCCGTCGCTAAAAATCAGAAACTCGGACCTGTCTTCCCCAAGCAGGGCGACGACAAATCCAGCGGGCGGCTCAGAGTTCCCGAAGTAACTGTAGGCCGTCATGGCTCTGATCGACTCGCCGTTAACCGCTACTCGCGCGTCCCACTCCCCCTCCGGCTTTTCCAAAATTACGGGTTCGATCACGCGCTCTATCGCTCCGCCACCACAATAGACGATGCCTTCGGGCGCTTCGTAGGAGGTCTCTTGGCTAACTTCTGAAACGCACGCAGAACGAAGGGACCGAATTGCTGCGCTGGAACCTTTCAAGTCAAAAATTCCGTAGCTGACATCTTGATCAATCATCGACAGGTTAACCGATGCATTGGCCGCAAGCTGATCCAGTACAAAACCATAGTCCTCTTGACTATTGAAACTGACCTCGACGGGATAGTTATCGACGATCTGTACGGCAGCGTTTTCTGCGCCAACCTGGAATGCTCCAACTTCGGTGGCTCCGTTCTTCATGAAACGAATGGAAAGCCCCTGCTTGTCCGCAATGTCCTGGCCGTCCTCATATCCAGCCGGAGCAAAGCGAATACGCTTACACTGAAGTTCCAGCGTCATGTTTCCGGTTTGAATAAATGCATTGGGATTAGGCCCAGAGTTGAACGACCACTCCGCTGATGCTGTGGTCGCCATAACCATCATCAGCGTCCCAGTGGAAATCGTTTTGAAACTCATTTTCTTTCTCCATGGTGTTACGGTTCGCAATGTCATTCAGCCAGAGATTCCGGCCCGTTACCCAGGCAACAAGGTTAGGAAACAGGTGCGCCGTATTCGTTTGCGCCTTCTTGGGAAGGTCGCGTCAGCCACCAGATCATCAGGATGGACAGAACCAACTGAAGAATTGAAACAACAACAATACCGGTCACGCCCAGGACGGCCGCAGGTCCTCGTAATGCGTCGGGGTTTTCCGTCCCTTGCTCCAATACTGAGAAGAACGCCACCCCACCCAGCATAACAAAAAGCGTCGTAATGCTGAGCGCCATCGGCAGCAGCAAATACCAGCCAGGTCGTCCTGTATCATGCAGCCTCCGCCAACCGGCGGCCAGCATAGGTATGAGAACAGCCAGTTGGAAAACAGAGGACAGAACCCGAGATCCCTGCCCTGTTTCAGGGTTGGTCCCGAATATGATCGTATCCAGCACAGCTAAACCAGAACTCACGAGAACCACAAACAAGAAGAACCACCAGTATTCTGAGCGAATAGCCCGACCGGAGAACTGGAAGTATTTCGAGAAACACGTTTTAACGGCTTCACCAAATCCCATTTTTCTATCCTTTCTTAGTTTCTATGCGGCCTCAGAACGCCTCGCCGACCCAAAATATCACATTCGGCCCTTATGGACGCTCCCACTTACCTTTTTGTTTGAAAGCAGAAGCCTATCTGCACGAGAGCGTAGTGAATTTTACGCGCGGAAAAAATGTTGATTTATGAAAAATTAGATTCAAACATGCGAATTCGACACAACTTTATTTTACCTCCGTTGTTGTCGCTGTCGCCCGATTTTTCGGGCCCTTCCGACTGCTGGAGTGAGTGCTGGCGGTCGGAAGGCACTTTACAATGATTGAGCGTTGGGAGGACGCTATGCTTAGAGTAAACGAACTAGCCCTCCCTCCAGAGTTCGCTCTAGCTTTTGCCTGTGACTTCATTCGGCCATCCCACGTTGATGGAGGTCTTGGCAGTCAACGAAATAGTGCTCTGCCCGCCAAGCCCCCCACGGCAAGTTTTGGGAAAGGCCGTCACAGGAACGTTGTGTGTTCTGTCGGCTGCCCAAACGCGAGAGCCTCAAACAAGCGCATCCAAATTCATTAATTTCAACAGACTCAGAGGGAGAAGAAAATGACCAACAAGACGGTGATGATTGCGGGCGCAACTTGTTTCGCACTGCTTGCGGCCTGCGACGATACGAGTACATCAAGCGCGTCCGCCGAGCTCACGCCGGCTCAGCAGGCGTGTTTGCGAGATGTAGCCAACGCGACGAACAATTCGCAAGTTGTGGTGCTCTCATCCGCGTTTAGCGAGGCGGGAACACAGGTCACTGTAGGCGTTGGCGAGGATCGTGCTCCTTGGAATTGCATTGCTTACAGTGATGGCGCGACAGCTGGTATCGAGTTCCTGGGCGACGAAGGGGCATTGTGATCTGTTTGGTGCGCAGCTGAATACGGCTGCGCAGTACCGGCTCGCTCTTCAGAAAACTCGACTTGGCCTGTCGGATACGCCTTTCAAAGCGTAGCTTGGGCATCCGTTTCGGATCATCGGATGCCTCAATAGACCGATCAGGTGTTTTGCAAACAAAGCGAAACCTCTACGAGAAGGAGTCCTCCATGAGTGCTAGATTAGTCCTTCTGCTTGCTGCCGTCGGCCTCGTGCCAATTGCGTTATCATGAATGGCTTGAAGGTATCGAGCGCTTCGCCACGGCGACAATTTAAGAAAAAAATGACTGCGAGAAACAAAGTGGCTGAAACTGCTCTCTGACAGGAAACAGGCGTCCCCGCACACTTTCGCGCAATTCGAGCTTAGCCCAAGGTGTTTCCGGTGATGAAGGTGTACGAACTTTCGACCAGATCGATGACGACATCCAACTCTACTGGTGTGGTCGGAGTATAGATCATGACAAAGCCACTCCATCCGGGACGTTGATTAGCCCAAGGGTGTCCTGGCAACTTTGGGCTCAAAGCGGTCTTGCGGCGGCGCAGCGGAGCAAGCTTGGACTGCGCACCGAAGGTAGCCGTTCCCGGAACGCAAAAAATTCAACGCTTACAGAGGTGTGGATCAATGAGCGGACATTGGGCTGTTCGGAGCGGTCGTTGAACTACAGAGCCCGTTACGACCGCACTGAGCCCTTAGCCGCCGTTCAGTAGACATTGGATTGCTGCAACCGCACACGGATGGTTTGGGCCGGGAGGCTGCCGGTTCCAAAGAACTGTCAGTGTAGCCTGGCACGTACTAGGTAGGCTTCAATTGTGTCACCACCGAGGGCGCGAATGGCCTCCAATCGGTGGAGACCTTCGATCAGCACGAACCTCTTGTTGTCGGCGCGCAATTGGATCGGAGTACTCTGGCCGTTCCTCAATATATCCTTGGCAAGCGTCAGAACTTTGTTTTGATCAAGTGTTTTTGCACGCTTTACAGGTACGTAGATCAATTCGAGCGGGTATGGTCTTTTCACCAGCATAAGCTACCCGTGCAACCTTTCGTGCATTTGGTCCCGTTCGGGTTTCCCTTTGAAAGCGCGCGCTGGTACGTACATCAAAGTACCGAACGAACGGCGTAGTGCAGTTCCTCATGCATGATCCAAGTCGCTGGCTTATCGTCACTTTCGATATGAGAGAGGGCCACGATTTGTGCAGCACTATCATTCTGTTCCGATACGGTTTCGGGAAGATCGAGGTCCAGATACTCCGCGATCAACAGCCCTGCTTTTTTGAAGGCCTTGATGGATGTCTCGCGCGATT
Organism: Ruegeria sp. AU67; assembly: GCF_900312795.1. Classification (NCBI taxonomy): domain Bacteria; kingdom Pseudomonadati; phylum Pseudomonadota; class Alphaproteobacteria; order Rhodobacterales; family Roseobacteraceae; genus Ruegeria; species Ruegeria sp. AU67. The sequence goes on along the minus strand of NZ_OMPH01000001.1, from coordinate 4,459 downwards.
TGTAACCAGCAGCCTGAGATAGTTGACCAACAGTCAGGCCTTTCTTCCCAGCGATTGAGAGTGCTCTGAGCATAGTGATCTGAGCCGGTGTAAACCTGACTTGGCGCAAGGCTTCTGTGTATTCCCGTTCGCTGGGAACAAGCGTGCCAGAATTTCCTTCCAAACGACGTTGATCGCAGCGCTTCTTATCACGTTCTTCAAGAATTTCTTTCAACGCCTCAATAGCCATTGCCGGAGTCTCACCAATAGCGTCGGCAATCATGGCTTGTGTCTTAGCAGGTGGCTTGGGGAACGCCCGCGCAACGCTGTTGCCGCTCAAAATACCCGCTTTTATTAAGTACCTTCCGAACTCTTCTTCAATAACTCCAGATACGTCAGCATTTCGCGATTTTCGAACACTTCGGTCCTGAAATTCTCGCTGTTCCCGACCAAGAACTGACGCTTTTGCGTTTTGAAGACTGACTTGAGGGGCTCTATTGCGCATCAGAGGAACACCACCACAACAACCGCCGCTACGAGCACCACTGACGCGATAAATAATTTGATTCCGTAAGTTAGGCGGCGAGCCCTTTCGGCTTTGAGCTTTTTGCCCAGTTTTTCGTCAATCGAATCTAGAGTCACAGTTTGATCCTTCCGGCTCTTTCGTGGCGGCGGCGGCTTACAACAGCCTAATGTCGCGACAATTTTTCAACGCATTTGTCGTTCTGGCGATTGAAGGGTTGATTGCATTCCCAACTATCGCCTCGTCGGTTTATATGAGCGTTTGATGGGACGATGATTGCCATGCATTTGCCTTTGATTGTGCGGAAACCACGCTCGCATTTCCATCCGGCATAGGTGTCAGATGTGAGGTATGCGTGATCAGGAATGGCCACAGGTTCGCAGCCACTTTCTGAAGCAATGAAACCTCTCAGGCATACCCAACCATCTACGCTGTTCTTTTCGGTCAGGCGACCGTTCAGAGGGACTTCGATAGCAACACAGTTCCGGCCCTCTTTGCGAAATCCCCAGTTGCAATGTATTTCTTGCACACCAAATCGGGTATCAACGAACCCGTTTTCCGGTGCAATCACTTCCTCACACTCTTCACCAATACGTCGAAACAATCGATTGCAGGTCCACCGATCTCCCGTTGACGCGAGGAAGGCATTTTCAGGAATTGCTATTTCCTCACAAATATCCCCAATACGCTGGAATCCGTGATTGCATTCCCAGCCACGTCCATAGGAACTGCCTGTCAAATATGTGTTTTCAGGCGCTACCTGAGCTGAGAGCTTCGTTCCCGAAATCAACACGATTAATGTCAAGATCAAACACGAAATATCGCGCATATATATGATTGAAGTCTGGTTAGTGTGGTGTCTGGGGCCGGACCTATCGGGCATCAGACACGCAGTTGATGAGCCATATATTGTTCATGTACCGCCTGCTTTCATGTGTCGTTCGCCATCTGACAAATATCAGGAAACAATTGCAAAAGTTTGCGAGTAACGAGTTCGTTCCGAGCACCCTAGCGGAACCCGTTCCTAAGCTGGGGCACATGCTACAGGTTTTAGGAAGGCGGTTGGATCATCGAAGTCGGCAGCATTGCGACGACGAATAAATTTCTCCAACACATTCTTGTGGTTCTTATCAGGCATAGAGTCAAGGAAGTATCCTTTGTCGCTAAGTCCACTTTATGCGCAAAAGCATGCGCAGATTGATGCCTAGGCTGTAGAAGTGGCGAGCGACGGCTTACCAGACAAGCGGATCCAAAGGCTGCTTTGATTAACCAGTGCTTTGATATGTAGATCACCTTTTAGAATCACAAGTTAAGGGGATTGCGGGCGCTGAGCGAAAGTCCGTGGCAATCGCCAATAGCATCCAAAAAAAACTCACTCCAGCCTAGAGAAACTGTGAAGAAGCACTTACTCCGTTTCACATTTTCGATGTGTCGAGGCGCCGCATAACGACGCCCCGGCCATTTGCGTCAGTTGCCGGTTGGCAGGCTCAAATTGAAGCCGTCCTTTTTCAACTGGTCGCGCACCGTCGTGAAGCGGTGGTACTCGCTGAGTGTAATTGGGCCGGAGTAGGATTCGCTCTGCACCGGACGTGGGGGATAGTCGATGTAGGTTTTCACAACCCGCTCAACCTCGCCCATCAGTGTCGGCATCGTCCAAGTGTTCTCACGCCCGGTGGTCATGAAGATGTCGTAGCGCTCCATCGGGTCTTCCCAAAGGTTGAACACCTGCGGAACGGTAGCAACGTACATTTCGGCCCCGCGCCATCCCAATTCGGCAGCAGGAGCTTCGGATCCAGCACGCGCACCGTTGTCGCCGCGCATGTTGAAGACGGCCTTCCATTCATTGACGCGCACCGCGCCCGGAGTGAGTTCATTTTCGGTAAAATACGCCCAGGTGTTGCGCTGTGGGTCGGCCTCACCAAACAGGACCGGAGCCATATCAATGCTGTCAAAAATCGTCGGCTGCCCTTCCCGGTCTTCGGTCGGCAACGGAACGCCGGCGAGGTTGGCAAAGGTGGCCATCAGATCGGTGCCGCCGGTGATGTCGCTCGACTTCGTGTTCGGCTCGATCTTACCGGTCCACTTTGCGAAGAAAGGTACGCGGTATGCCCCTTCACGGTCAGTCCCTTTGGTGCCACGAAACGGTGTCATGCCGGCATCAGGATGCACATCCTGCCATGCGCCATTATCAACAGTGTAAATGATCAGGGTATTTTCCCCAATTCCGAGATCTTCCACCTTGTCGAGGATCTGACCAGTGTGGAAATCAAGCTCTACCACCTTGTCGCCATACTTGTTCTTTACCGCCGACTTGCCCACAAAATCAGGCGACGGCAGGTTAGGCTGGTGGTTCGCAGCCCAGTTGATAGACATGAAGAATGGCTGGTCCAGGCCAGCAAGACGCTCCAGTTCTGCCACCGCCTTTTCCGCACCAACCTTGTCCAGCGCGGCCAAATCAGCAGTCGTCATGTCTTCGATAGTCAGCACTTCCTTGGCAGGATCTCCGGCCACGCCTTCAAAAACGCCGGTGGTGTTCTCTTTGTAAAATGCTCTCTGATCATCGGACATCTGCACATTCCAGTCGTCCAGCGCATAGGTGTACGCATTCAGGTGATAGAGAAATGTGTTTTCCATCTTGTCGTAGCCATGGGCTGTCGGCATGGCATAATCTGCTTCCCCGAGGTGCCATTTTCCCATGAAGTAAGTGTTGTAATCAGCCTGCTTCAAAACAGACGCAATCGTCCATTCTGCCGCCGGTAGTCCACCACCCTGACCCTGAAAAGCAACCGTCGTCATGCCCGAGCGGTTCGGGAAACGCCCGGTCTGCATCGCGGCACGCCCCGGCGTGCAAGAGGATTGAGCGTAGAAATCTGTGAACATCATCCCTTGCTTGGCCATTTGATCAAGATTGGGCGTGTCCATGCCGCGAGCGGCGCCCCCATGATAGGCACCAAGGTCCCAATACCCAGTATCGTCAGAAACGATCATAATGATGTTGGGCTTGCTGCCATAGGTCGACAAAGACGTCGGATCGAAATCCTGAGCCGTCGCGGAGATCGCGAAAGTACAAAAGAAAGCAGCCAATGGCGTGGCAACTTGGTGAGGTTTAATCATGTTTATCTCCTACTCCGGGTAAAAAGTATTAAAGTTTTGAAACTGCGCGTTTCTAAAGGTTTTGATACAGTGCAGAACTGAACACACTACGACCTATTCCGAATGGCCTCATATACTTTTGGATACATCGGCCTCTCGGGGCGCCGTTTAATCACACCGAACAACTAGTCGATAGGACACTAAACTTTGGATGATCCTTGCGATCATCCTCGGTAATCTCTGTCGTCGTTTTTAAGTCTAAATCAACGTTTCACTTTTTTGAGTGATTTAACCCACGAATAGCGCTTGCTTTACCCGCATTAAAGTTTGACCGCCTCATGTTCAACGAAGGTTGTCAGTGGAAAGCGGCAGAGAACCAACAACTCACATGAAATTATTGCGATTCATCTATTTGTCAAAGTTTCGTCGTGTACAAATCCGCCCCGGAAGTCTTCGTCCTGATAGATCAAAGGCCAATCATGCACTAACTTTCAATTTGGACCACTAAAATTGGGCGGCTTAGTTCGACCAACGCGCTAGAAGCGGCCGTAATCGCGAATTGGGTTGGGCGCACCCAGAGCAGGCCATCGCTTTAGACCGTGGGCAACTTTGCGTAGGCTCCAGACTCATTGATTTACAGCCAGAATAGGACGGTAGCCGCGAGAGCGATGGCCGACAGGAAGACCTTTGGGGATCTATCATAGCGGGTAGCGACACGCCGCCAGTCCTTGAGGCGCCCGAACATAATCTCGATCCTGTTGCGTCGTTTGTAGCGACGCTTGTCGTACCGGAGAGGTTTGTCGCGTGACTTCCGACCTGGGATGCAGGGCTTTATTCCCTTGTCTATCAGGGCTTCGCGAAACC
>NZ_OMPH01000027.1:0-207122 GCF_900312795.1 Ruegeria sp. AU67 | reverse complement strand
ACACTCCGTTCTTCGCGAACTACCGTCCGCAGTTTTACTTCCGTACAACTGACGTGACCGGCACTGTGACCCTGGCAGCTGGCACCGAGATGGTTATGCCCGGCGACAACGTGTCGTTCGAGGTTGAGCTGATCGCACCGATCGCGATGGAAAATGGCCTGCGCTTCGCCATCCGCGAAGGCGGCCGCACCGTCGGCGCCGGCGTTGTGTCGAAGATCGTTGAGTAAGTCGCGCCAGCGAATGATCAAACGGAAAGGGCGTCCCTCGGGGCGCCCTTTTTGATTGAAGTGCAGGGTCCCGAGATGCACGAAAAACTGTGTCGAAGAATATCGAGTAAGTCAGTAGGCCGGGCTTCAGCCCGGCTCATCGGTGAGCTAAAGAAGGCCGCTCCCTCGGGGCGGCCTTTTTGTGTTGCCGATGTTCACCCGAGGCTCCGGCAATAGGCAACTAGTCGAATGGTTGTCAGGAACACGATCCAGAAAATAGCCGTGGCTGATAAGGATGGTGCAAATAGAATAATCGCAATCATCCACATGGGAGCTTGTACCAAGCCAAACCATGCTCCGCTCAGCGCGAAGAAAAGAACTGTCAGTGCGAAGATGAAGTAGCCAATTTTCTTAGCGCAATTAGCAACTTCTCGACTATCTACTATTCTGCGGTGTCGCCGAAAGTAGAATACTGCCGCAATGGATGCACCAATAACAAATGGTAATAATAGCAATGATATTTGCGCAACTGTGCCGACTATTCCAAAGCGCGCAAAAGGTACTCCACGCGCGACACCCATGATATCGTGCGAAAAAATGGAAATCAAACGAGAAACAATTGCGCCAGGTATTAGAAAAAGCCAAAATTCCCAAAATGCTTTGGTCAACGCTGGATCTCTCTTTATTCATTTTTCCGGTTTAGAGAATGCTCGTTTTGTGGTTTTGAGAAAAGGCGGGTAATACCCCCTTGCCAAACCCCACCAACCCCTGTAGGTCGCGCGAGTTCTCTATAAGAACATCAAGGCGGGGTGATTCCCGCCTTTTGGGTTCGACGAGGGTTGGCGATGCGCGCTTGTCCTCCTCTCAACCTCAACGCCTGATAAAAGGCTGTTATTATGCAAAGCCAAAACATCCGTATTCGGCTGAAGGCATTTGACTATCGCGTTCTGGATGCCAGCACGCAAGAGATCGTCAACACTGCCAAGCGGACCGGCGCGAACGTGCGCGGCCCGATCCCGCTGCCGAACAAGATCGAGAAGTTCACGGTTCTCCGTGGCCCTCACGTTGACAAGAAATCCCGCGACCAGTTCGAGATCCGCACGCACAAGCGTCTGCTCGACATCGTTGATCCGACCCCCCAGACCGTTGACGCGCTGATGAAGCTCGACCTCGCCGCTGGTGTGGACGTCGAGATCAAGCTGCAGTCGTAAGATCGGAGGGTATAGATTATGCGCTCTGGTATTATCGCAAAAAAAGTAGGCATGACCCGCCTGTTCATGGAAGACGGCAAGCAGATCCCTGTGACCGTTCTTCACCTGGACGGCCTGCAGGTCGTTGCACAGCGGACCGCTGACAAAGACGGCTACACTGCCGTTCAGCTGGGCGCTGGTGCTGCCAAGGCAAAACGCACCTCGAAGGCCATGCGCGGTCACTATGCCGCTGCAAAGGTCGAGCCTAAGCGTAAGCTGGCCGAGTTCCGCGTCTCTGAAGATGGCCTGATCGAAGTGGGCGCCGAGATTTCGGCAGAACACTTCCTGGAAGGTCAGAAAGTTGACGTTTCGGGCACCTCGATCGGTAAAGGCTTTGCCGGTGCAATGAAGCGCCACAACTTCGGTGGTCTTCGCGCCTCGCACGGTGTTTCGATCAGCCACCGTTCGCACGGTTCGACCGGTCAGTGTCAGGATCCGGGCAAGGTTTTCAAAGGCAAAAAGATGGCCGGTCACATGGGTGCTGCCCGTGTAACCACCCAGAACCTGGAAGTCGTCAAAACCGACGCGGACCGTGGTCTGGTCTTCATCAAAGGCGCCGTTCCCGGACCGAAATCGGGCTGGGTTACCGTCAAGGACGCCGTCAAGAAGAAAGCACCGGAAGGCCTGCCTTTCCCGGCCGCCGTAAAAGGTGCTGCAACTGAAGCACCTGCGGAAGAAGCTCCCGCGGAAGGTGGTGAAGCATGAAACTTGATGTAATCAAACTGGACGGCGGCAAAGCCGGCAACATCGAGCTGGACGCCGATCTGTTCGGCCTCGAGCCGCGCGCGGACATCCTGCACCGTGTGGTCCGTTGGCAGCGCAACAACGCGCAGGCTGGCACCCACAAGGTCAAGACCCGCTCGGAAGTGTCCTACTCGACCAAGAAGATCTATCGCCAAAAAGGCACCGGTGGCGCACGCCACGGCGCTCGCTCGGCACCGATCTTCCGGGGTGGTGGCGTTTACAAAGGTCCGGTCGTGCGTTCGCATGGTCACGACCTGCCGAAGAAGTTCCGTAAACTCGGTCTGCGCCACGCGCTGTCTGCCAAAATGGCAGCTGGTGAACTGGTTGTGATCGAAAACGCCGAAGCCGAAGGCAAGACCGCTGCACTGGCCAAACAGGTTGCAAACCTGGGCTGGAAACGCGCTCTGGTCATCGACGGGGCGACCGTGAACGAAGGTTTCCTGAAGGCGTCGCGCAACATCGAAGGTCTGGATATCCTGCCATCGATGGGTGCAAACGTTTATGACATCCTCAAGCGTGACACTCTGGTGCTCACCAAAGCGGCTGTCGAAGCACTGGAGGCTCGTCTGAAATGAGCGCTAAGGCAGAACACTACGACGTGATCCGCAAGCCGATCATCACTGAAAAGTCGACCATGGCGTCTGAGAACGGCGCGATTGTCTTTGAAGTGGCGATCGACAGCAACAAACCGCAGATCAAAGAAGCGGTTGAATCGCTGTTTGGTGTCAAGGTGAAGGCGGTCAACACCACCATCACCAAAGGCAAAGTCAAGCGGTTCCGCGGCCAATTGGGCAGGCGGAAAGACGTCAAAAAAGCATATGTGACCCTGGAAGAGGGTAACACCATCGACGTAAGCACCGGTCTCTGATCGGACCCGTCTTTGGGAAAAAAACTAAGGGCCCCTGCTGATGCAGGGGCCTTTTTTGTTGGCGCAGCTCGTTTGGTCGCGTTGAACTTGGCCCGGACCTGTGCACAGTGACCTCTAGGCAGTGAGACGGGTGATATGCATGCTGAACAGCAGGTTCGCGATTTCGGGAAAACCTGGGATGGTCAGATCGTCAAAAGCATCGATATCGGGCAAGGGGCGCTTTCTGCGCGTATCCTGACCTATGGCGCAACGCTGCAGGATCTGCGTTTGGAGGGTTTTGAGCATCCTCTGATTTTGGGGTGGCCAGAGATTGCAGGCTATGAAGACAGCACGGCTTACTTAGGAGCCATGGTGGGCCGTTGTGCCAATCGGATCGCGCGCGCGTCATACAGTCTGGATGGCACAAGCTACCAGCTGGATCGCAATTATTTGGACACTCATACGTTGCACGGCGGAACGCAAGGTATGGATTGTCTGGTCTGGGAAATTTCCAGCGTTACCTCGGGCGCGGTCACTTTGCAGCTGACCCTGCCTGATGGCCATATGGGCTTTGGCGGCGACTTGGAAGTGACGGTGACATTCCGGATCGAGGCCGAGGCCACATTAAGCATCGAAATGGAAGCGTGGACAACGTCGGCAAGCCTCTGCAATCTGACCCCGCATATCTATTTCAACCTCGACGGCGGCGCAGACATCCGCCAGCACGAACTAATGGTGCGCGCAGAACACTACACCCCTGTTGACGGGGACCTCATTCCCACAGGCGAAGCGCTTAGCGTTGAGGGCACGCCCTTTGATCTGCGGTCACCGCTACCTTTGGGGGGCTGGGCATACGATCACAATTTCTGCCTGTCCGATCAGCGTCTGCCTTGTCGTCCTGTGGCGACGCTGACCGGATCGTCCTCAGGTCTTTCGATGCATCTAGAGACGACCGAGCCGGGTTTGCAGGTCTATTCTGGTGCGTCTTTTGATGAAGGTCCACGCATTGGCTTGGGTGGCCAACCCTACGGCCCTTATTCGGGCGTCGCTTTGGAACCACAGGTCTGGCCCGATTCAATCAACCAGCAAGGGTTTCCAAGTGCGGTATTGCGCAAGGGTCAAACCTATCGCCATGTTTCGCGATACGTGTTTCAGAGCGAGGATTAAGGTCAGGCGGTTCCATGGCCAGTTGGGTCGCCGGAAAAGGGAAAAAAAGCACTTTTTGATCTAGGCAGAGGGTTACACTATCGATGTGAGCACCTATCTCTGATCGGATCCGCCTACGGATAAGCGTGAGGGTCGCCGCGAAAGCGGAGGTTTTCTTGTGCAACAACACCAGAGAAAATGAGCGCGACAAATTCGCCTCAGCCAGAATTCGCTTGCTATGCCGGATCGGTAGTCTATGCGGTTTCTACAAACATAAGTGACATGGCAGGCGCATGACAAAACCCTATCTCTCGACCCCGGACAAACCGGATGTGACCGCCGCGCGGGATTGGGTTACGACACTTGCCAAATACCGCGAGCCGAACCAGTGGCGCAGCTCCTTTGAGCTGGGTGTCAGTATTATCCCTTTCTTCTTGCTATGGGCGCTGTCCTGGATGTCGCTTTCGGTCAGCTATTGGTTGGCTTTTGCGATTGCCGTTCTCAACGCGGCCTTCCTGCTGCGCTTGTTTGCGATCCAGCATGATTGTGGGCACGGAGCGTTCTTCAAGAACCGGTCGGTCAGCGACTGGGTTGGGCGGGTCATTGGTGTATTGACCCTGACGCCTTATGACGTCTGGCGTCGCACGCATTCCAACCATCACAACAGCTCGGGGAATTTGGACAAACGGGGAATGGGCGATATCCACACTTTGACAGTCACCGAGTACCGGTCAAAGACGCCCATGAACCGGTTCTGGTATCGGGTTTATCGCAACCCCATTACACTGTTTGTCCTTGGCCCCGGCTACCTGTTTCTGTTCCAGAACCGCCTCCCGCTGGGTTTGACGGGCAGCGTCAGGTTTTGGGTCAGCGCGATGAGCACCAACCTTGCCATTCTGGCTGCGCTCGTGGCCGTATACTATTTTGGCGGCCTGATGCCGGTGCTGCTGATCTTTCTGCCCTCAACCCTGATTGCCGCGACCGCGGGCGTGTGGCTGTTTTACGTACAACACCAGTTCGAGGATACGCATTGGGACGCTGATAAGGACTGGCAACTGCATGAGGCTGCCTTGCACGGCAGCTCGCACTACATCCTGCCATCCGTGCTGCAGTGGTTCAGCGCCAATATCGGCATCCACCACGTGCACCACCTGTACAGCCGCATTCCGTTCTATCGCCTGACCGAAGTGCTGCGCGATCATGATGAGCTGGCCAACAGCAACAAGATGACCATCCGTGAGAGCCTCGCCAACGCGCGGTTGCACCTGTGGGACGAAAATAACCGCCGTTTGTTGTCCTTCGCTGAGGCGCGTGCGCTGTATGGGTGAGGGGTGTTCCGGCGGGTGGAGCACACCCGGAAAGACGTCAAGAAATCACATGTGACCCGTGAAAAGGGTAACACCACCGACGTGCCCACCGGCCTCCGATCACAACTGCCCTTGGAAATAGATGAAAGCCCCCACGCAAGCGGGGGTCTTTTGCTATTTGAATATCTGTTCTGAACCTGCTCTGTCAGATTTGCCCCGCGAAGCTGCCGTTGCTTCGAGTGCACAGAGCAGATAGGCATACACGTATGAAACATGTCCCCAAAGAAACAACAGATGAGGCCCTTATTCAGGAGTTCCTGGATAAAGGAGGCAAAGTCAGCGTCGGCAAGACCAAACCCGCGCCTGCAGAGCTGGGTTTGAGCAAGAATGTCTGGAACGCCAAACTGACCAAAGAAGAGAAGGCCGCGCGCGACAAGAAGTGATTGTGCGAGGCCGGTTGGGCAAGCGGAAAGACTTCAAATAGATATGTGCCCCTCGAAGAGGGGAGCACACATCGACGTGTCCAGCGGTCTCAGGGCGAATTCGTTTTGGGAGCGACAAAGGCCCCAGCGCTAGCAGGGGCCTTACTTTGTGAGGATTGGTACCAAGCTGTTTTTGGCACGCTGATCGTGTTTAGTAGAGGTCGCCGTCCGAAGCCTGCAGGATGTTGACCACGCCTTCGTCGATCATCTCTTGCAGAACGCTGAGCCGGTCAAAGTCTTCAGGGCTGTTGTAGTTCTGAACATGAACCATGACGATTCCTTTGACGCCGCTGTCATCTTGTAACTTCTTCATGTCGCTGGGGAACATGTGGTAAGCGCCGATGACCTTCACTTTTTCTTCCTCGGAGTCACCGCCCCAAGGTGCGTACTTGATATTCTTGCGGGTAATGCCCTCGATAAATAGCAAGTCAGCATCTTTGGCTGCATTCACCAGGCCTTCCGAGTAGTGCCCGTCGCCGCCAAAGACGAGAACACGGCCGTCGGGTTTGGTCGTAAACCTGTAGGCGTGGGTATTCTCTAAAAACCCGTGCGCTGTCGGGAAGGCTTCGACCAGAACATTGTCATCTTCAAAAATCTTACGTCCGTTGACGTCAACATGTGGCCAGACCGGCACCCCAACTGCGGTTGCGCCGTCAAATTTCTGCACTGTCGATCCTTGTGCCATTTCGTTGCGGTCAATGCGCCATGCGTCGTTGATGCTGGCCATCATCTCGTCGACACCGGCGGGGCCGTAAACTTTCTTGTCGACGACGGCCAGGTTCGACCCGAATTTGAACGGATTCAAAATGAAAGACGGCAATCCAACGGTATGATCTTCGTGCAGGTGGGTCAGGAACATGTATTTGATGTTCGGGACGTTCATGATCGTTGCCAGATCCATTGCGCCCTGAGACTGAACCGATTTACCCAGCGCGCGCCACCAGCCTTCTCCAGCGTCAATGAAATAGGGATAGTCGTTTACTATTACCGCCAGAGCCGGGCCATAACGATAGGGGTTGGGATTCGGGTCGCCGCTTCCCATGACCAGAACTTTGGACGGCTTGTCGGTAGGCGAGCGATCTAGTGGCCCTCGGTTCTCAAATATTGGCCAGTTTCCGGGCGAACTGAAGGCCGTCTTCATATTCTTCATTTGCGTGAACGGCACATTGAGATGGTTCTGCTCTGTTGTTGCAGCACCGGCCGCAAGATTTTCTTCCCAGGTTTGCGCAGTTGCCGTTGCTGCAATGACGCAAGCTGTCGCGAGCGTTGCTGATAAAAGTTTCTTAGGCATCGTACATCCCCCTTGAGGTCTGAAAACCCTATCCATTCGAATATGTATATTGGGTACCTTATGGTATGCTCCATACCCAATAGTCTGTAAAGTACTTTTTGGTATGCATGTCTTGACGGAACGCAATTTTGGCTTAAAAACAGGGCATGCGCGACACTCAAAAATCACCGCCTCTTCCTCGATATGACCGCGAAAGATGGTTAGAAACAGCCCTCAATGTCCTTGCAACTGAGGGAGGTGCGCGGCTGCGAATCGACTCTCTCGTCAAAAACCTTGGCGTGACGAAGGGCAGTTTTTATCACCACTTCAAAAACCGTGATGAGTTTGTTCGGGCGCTGATCGACTACTGGTCCAAGAAGTTTACGGAGTCGGTCATCAACGATGTCAATACGTCCGAGGCTTCACCTTCAGAGCGCCTGTTATCGTTAACGCAATATGTCGAGGCTGAAGGACTTGATCAATTTGATATCGCTTTCCGATCTTGGGCGGCTCAGGACCCCGTCGTGGCCGAAGCCCTGAAAGAAGTCGATCGCAGGCGATATGAGTTTGTGAAGGGGGTTTTTGAGGCTATTGGATTTGAGGGGGCCGAACTGGAAATGCGGGTCCGGCTGTTTCTTGTATTTGTCAGCGCGCGCCGGTCTGTGTACACGCCACAAAGCGCGTACGATTCAGCAAGCGAAACGCTCCTGAGGCATGAATTTCTCACTAAAAAACGCTAATTGGTATACGATCCAACAAGAGGTTCTAAAGGCACTCCTTCGACCAGGGAATAAAGGGGGAGTGAGACACATACATAATGTTTTTGATTTCTATAGACACCCACCCCCAACACTGCTAAACGCACCCAATCTTACGGCCTCGGATTCGTTCCGGGGCCTATGATATTTGAAACCGGGGACCTTCGGGGCCCTATACCTTTGGCACCTACGGGGGCCTATCACATAGCGGGGAAATCCCCGCACTTGCTAAACGGAAGACAGAAAGCATGGCACTCAAGTCGTACAAGCCGACGACGCCGGGCCAGCGCGGGCTGGTGCTGATCGACCGTTCGGAGCTTTGGAAAGGACGTCCGGTCAAGTCTCTCACTGAGGGTTTGACCAAATCGGGCGGCCGGAACAACACCGGACGGATCACTTCACGCCGCCGCGGCGGTGGCGCAAAGCGTCTCTACCGGATCGTTGACTTCAAACGGAATAAATTTGACGTCGCGGCAACCGTCGAACGGATCGAATATGACCCGAACCGGACCGCATTCATCGCACTAGTAAAATACGAAGACGGCGAGCAGGCATATATCCTGGCTCCGCAGCGTCTGGCTGTTGGTGACAAAGTCGTGGCATCCGCCAAGGCTGACATCAAGCCGGGCAACGCAATGCCGTTCTCGGGCATGCCCATCGGTACCATCGTCCACAACATCGAGATGAAGCCTGGTAAAGGCGGTCAGATCGCACGTGCGGCCGGTACTTACGCTCAGTTCGTTGGTCGCGATGGCGGCTACGCTCAGATCCGTCTGAGCTCGGGCGAGCTGCGCATGGTCCGTCAGGAATGCATGGCCACCGTCGGTGCCGTGTCCAACCCCGACAACAGCAACCAAAACCTCGGTAAAGCCGGTCGTATGCGCCACAAAGGCGTGCGTCCGTCGGTTCGTGGTGTTGCAATGAACCCGATCGATCACCCGCACGGTGGTGGTGAAGGTCGTACCTCGGGTGGCCGTACACCGGTTACTCCATGGGGTAAGGACACCAAGGGTAAGCGTACCCGCAACAAGAACAAAGCGTCCCAGAAGCTGATCATCCGCTCGCGGCACGCCAAGAAGAAGGGACGTTAATCTATGTCTCGCTCTGTTTGGAAGGGTCCTTTCGTCGATGCTTATGTGCTCAAAAAAGCCGAAGCAGCGCGCGAGTCGGGCCGCAACGAAGTCATCAAGATTTGGTCGCGTCGTTCCACCATTCTGCCCCAGTTCGTGGGTCTGACCTTTGGTGTGTACAACGGCCATAAGCATATCCCCGTCAACGTCTCGGAAGACATGATCGGTCAGAAGTTCGGTGAGTATTCGCCAACTCGTACCTATTACGGTCACGCCGCTGACAAAAAAGCGAAGCGGAAGTAAGTCATGGGCAAGGAAAAGAACCCCCGCCGCGTGGCTGAAAACGAAGCAATGGCGAAAACACGCATGCTTCGCACTAGCCCGCAGAAACTGAACCTGGTTGCGCAAATGATCCGCGGCAAGAAAGTTGAGAAGGCTCTGACTGATCTGACTTTCTCGAACAAGCGTGTCGCGCAGGACGTCAAGAAGTGCCTGCAGTCCGCAATCGCCAACGCCGAGAACAACCACAACCTGGACGTTGACGAGCTGATCGTCGCCGAAGCATGGGTTGGCAAGAACCTGGTCATGAAGCGCGGTCGCCCGCGTGCCCGTGGTCGGTTCGGCAAGATTATGAAGCCGTTCTCGGAGATCACCATCAAGGTGCGTCAAGTTGAGGAGCAAGCCTAATGGGTCATAAAGTAAATCCGATCGGCATGCGCCTGCAGGTGAACCGCACCTGGGACAGCCGCTGGTACGCCGACACCAAGGACTACGGTGATCTTCTGCTGGAAGACCTCAAGATCCGTGAGTTCATCAACAAAGAGTGCAAGCAGGCCGGTATTGCCCGTGTGATCATCGAACGTCCGCACAAGAAGTGCCGCGTTACGATCCACACCGCGCGTCCTGGTGTCATCATCGGCAAGAAAGGTGCAGACATTGAAGTGCTGCGCAAAAAACTTGCTCACATGACTGACAGCGAACTGCACCTGAACATCGTCGAAGTGCGCAAGCCCGAGCTTGACGCGCAGCTGGTTGCCGAGTCCATCGCTCAGCAGCTGGAGCGCCGGGTTTCGTTCCGTCGCGCGATGAAACGGTCTGTTCAGAATGCCATGCGCATGGGCTCTCTGGGTATCCGGGTGAACGTCGCTGGCCGTCTGGGCGGCGCTGAAATCGCACGGACCGAGTGGTACCGCGAAGGCCGTGTGCCTCTGCACACGCTGCGCGCCGACATCGATTACGCACAAGCCGAAGCGATGACCCCCTACGGGATCATCGGGATCAAGGTCTGGATCTTCAAAGGTGAGATCATGGAGCACGATCCGCAGGCACGTGACCGTAAAGCACAGGAACTCCAGGACGGCCCTGCACCTCGTGGTGCTGGTGGCGGTCGTCGCTAAGGAGGGAAAGATATGCTTCAACCAAAGCGTACTAAATTCCGCAAGATGCACAAAGGCCGGATCAAGGGTGAAGCCAAAGGCGGCTCTGATCTGAACTTTGGCACCTATGGTCTGAAAGCTCTTGAGCCTGAGCGTGTAACTGCACGCCAGATCGAAGCTGCACGTCGTGCCATGACGCGTCACATGAAGCGTCAGGGCCGTGTCTGGATCCGCATCTTCCCCGACACTCCGGTCACTGCAAAGCCGATCGAAGTTCGTATGGGTAAAGGTAAAGGTTCGGTCGACCGCTGGGCATGCAAAGTCAAGCCTGGCCGCGTGATGTTCGAGATCGACGGCGTCAATGACGACATCGCCCGTGAGGCCCTGCGCCTGGCCGCGATGAAGCTGCCGATCAAGACCCGCGTAGTGATCCGCGAAGACTGGTAAGCGATTGGGCGAAAGCCCTTCGTAACAAGATTAACCCCCGTCGGGACACCGGCGGGGGTTTTCTTTTTCGTCAGCCTATTGTGATCCATCCCATCGTTTCGTGATAGACGTCGACGATTGTCCATGGGCCCCATAGGCTGACAATTGTGAATTGGAAGGTCATATGTTTCAGCTGCGCATGAAGGTATTCATCAAAGAGGTCATAACCACCGATCAATTGGGGCAACTATGTGCTCCGGTCTGCCGGGCTGCAGCTTTGGCAGTCTTACAGAACCCACTCGCCGGTAAATTTTCGGAAGACTTGTCCGAGCTGTTTGAAATAGGTGGTGCGCTCGGCGCTGACCTCGCGGCCGAGGCTGTTTCTCAACTCGACGGTTCTCCGATTTCGTACGGTAAAGCAGCGATTGTTGGTGCGGATGGCGATCTCGAACAAGGCGGCGCACTGATCCACCCGAAACTTGGCGCTCCTATGCGTGCTACAGCGGGTGGGGGCGAAGCTGTCATTCCGTCCAATGCCAAACTCGGGGCACCGGGATGTTCAATCGATCTGCCGCTTGGGCACAAGGACAACCCGTGGTCCTTTGACCATTTCGATACCATGACTTTGAATATTCCGGATGCGCCGAAACCGGACGAGATCGTCATGTGTCTGGCCTACGCAGATGGCGGACGCCCGATCCCGCGCTGCGGTTCGGGACCGGTCAAAAACTGAAGGCTGGCTGGGGCTGGTCTTGGGTCAGGGCTTGGGCTATGCCCGGCCCATGGCACAGATTGAATCACTCTTCGTTACCCGTCTTTATCGCGCAGCCCTTTCCGAATTCGATCCCAAGATCGATCCCGAGGAAATGGAAAATTCTTGTCTTGTCATCGCCGAGGATGATGAGGCCGGGCAGGAATGGTGCGAGGAAAACGGCTATCCCGGCTACACCAGCTATGCCTCGCTGACCGATCTACCCTGGCGGTTCCCGATCTTTGCCGATCTGGTCAAGGCGTTGGATCAGCATGTGGCAGCCTTTGCCAAGGATCTGGAATTCGATCTGGGCGAGGGTGAATTAAAGCTCGAAGACCTGTGGATCAACATTCTCCCTGAAGGCGGAATGCACTCCAGCCACCTGCACCCGCACAGCGTGATTTCCGGCACGACCTATGTGGCGATGCCCGAAGGGGCGAGCGCGCTGAAACTGGAAGACCCCCGCTCGGCCCGAATGATGGCGGCACCGACGCGGCTAAAGGGCGGGCGGCGGGGTTTGCGGCCGTTCATCTATATGAAGCCGCAGGTGGGGGATGTCCTGCTGTGGGAAAGCTGGCTGCGACATGAGGTGCCGATGAATATGGCTGAGGATGAGCGCATCAGTGTCAGCTTTAACTACAAGTGGGAGTGAGCCGCGGGTCACGACACAGCAATTGTACTAATGTAGCGATTGCGGGACGAATGGGCGGCGCCCCCGCCAATCACTTTTCACTTCGAGTTGTCGAAAAACCTTGCAATATGTGTCGTCATGAACCATGTGAGACACGCTTACGTTTTTCTTTTTCGACCACTGTCTCCCGAATCTTCGGCGTTCAGTCTCTCGATCCAGACCTACAACGCCGCGCTGTCGCAATTCCGCGGACAGCAATTTAATAGGAGACTACGGATATGGCCAATGGCACCGTAAAATGGTTCAACACAACTAAAGGTTTTGGCTTCATCGCACCCGAGACTGGTGGCAAAGACGTGTTTGTACACATCTCTGCTGTTGAGCGCTCGGGTCTGACCGGCCTGGCCGACGACCAGAAAGTAACATTCGACATTGAGCCCGGCCGTGACGGTCGCGAGTCGGCTGTGAACATCGCTCTGGCGTAAGTCACTTAGACTTAGACAGTTGAAGACGCGGTCTCGTGCAAACGAGGCCGCGTTTTTCGTTTGAAGTTCAGTGGTGCAAATTACGCGACTAGTATGATGGTTTAGAACGGAAGAAACGATCTAGTTGTCAGATTTGGTATCACTTTGCAGATTTGAAGAACTTCGCGCACGATCATCGTAGTTGTCTTCGTACCAATCCTTTGCCTCGCTCATTAAATTCAGGAATGCCATAGCGGCAATCGCAAGTCCCAGCGCGCCTGGATCACCTTTGTTTGCCACAAAGATATACCAAGCATACCAAATCAGATAGACGATACTGATCACGTTAATTGCTACAAGAATTTCCAACGTTGTTGGGAGCCCCAAAATTTCAAGTATTGTTGATACACCCATAAGCAAGCCTTCAAATTTGGATATTGGTCAGGAGCACTTCGCGCCAAAATTGAGTAGAGTATCCAGAGCTCAACTCAAGGTCGCGGAAATTTTGTTTTGGTGGGGGATCGGTGTCATGTTGCGGTGGCTGGAAAGTTGGTATCAAACTTTCCCTTGCCACCCACCGCTGAACACCCTATAGAGCGGCATCTTGCGTTCCCCCGGCCGAGTCGGGGGATTCGTATGTCTATCATTCATCCACCAGGTCAAAGGTGACCCTGTAAGGGGCCTTCTGGTGTTTTGAGCAAAGGAAAAAGGCGATGAACGCCCAAGAACTGCGTGACAAGACCCCGGACCAGCTCCGCGAGGAACTGGCCAACCTGAAGAAAGAAAGCTTTAACCTGCGCTTTCAACAGGCAACCGGTCAGCTGGAAAGCACCGCCGGCATCAAAGCGGCCCGCCGCAACGCTGCCCGCGTCAAAACCATTCTGAACGAAAAGGCCGCTGCTGCGGCATCGGAGGAGTAATCCTATGCCCAAGCGTATCCTGTCCGGCACCGTAACCAGCGATGCCAACGCACAAACCGTAACCGTGTCCGTCGAGCGCCGCTTTACGCATCCGGTTCTGAAGAAAACCATCCGTAAGTCCAAGAAATACCGGGCTCACGATGAAAAAAACGCCTTCAAGGTCGGTGACTCTGTACGCATCATCGAATGCGCGCCGAAATCGAAGACGAAACGTTGGGAAGTTCTGGAAGCGTAAGCTTTCAGGATTTTTCCATTTGTCGAAACCCTGGGGGATCTAACCAGACCAGCCCCCACAGGTCGGGAGAAACCACATGATCCAGATGCAGACCAATCTGGATGTCGCTGACAACTCCGGCGCACGCCGAGTTCAGTGCATCAAGGTCCTGGGTGGTTCCAAGCGTAAATACGCCTCCGTCGGCGACATCATTGTCGTCTCGGTGAAGGAAGCCATCCCGCGCGGCCGCGTAAAGAAAGGTGACGTCCGTAAGGCCGTCGTCGTACGCACCGCCAAAGAAGTCCGTCGCGAAGACGGCACCGCGATCCGTTTTGATCGCAACGCTGCCGTCATCCTGAACAACAACAACGAGCCCGTAGGTACACGTATCTTTGGCCCTGTTGTTCGTGAACTGCGTGGCAAGAACTTCATGAAAATCATCTCGCTCGCTCCGGAGGTGCTGTAATCATGGCTGCTAAACTCCGCAAAGGCGACAAGGTCGTCGTGCTGGCCGGCAAGGACAAGGGCAAAGAGGGAACTATCACCTCGGTTAACCCATCTGCCGGAAAAGCTGTTGTTGACGGTATCAACATCGCCATCCGCGCCACTCGCCAGACTCAGAACTCTCAGGGTGGTCGTCTGCCTCAGGCAAACCCGATCGAGTTGTCGAACCTGGCTCTGCTGGACAAGAACGGCAAAGCAACTCGCGTTGGCTTCCGCATGGAAGGTGACAAGAAAGTGCGCTTCGCCAAGACCACGGGGGACGTGATCGATGCTTGATAACGCAACCTACACCCCGCGTCTGAAAGCTCAGTACGCTGAAACTATCCGTGCCGCTCTGAAAGAAGAGTTCGGCTACAAGAACGACATGCAGCTGCCCAAGCTGGACAAAATCGTTCTGAACATCGGTTGTGGTGCCGAAGCGGTTAAAGACTCGAAGAAAGCGAAAGCTGCTGTCGAGGATCTGACTGCGATTGCTGGTCAACAGGCTGTTTCCACCAAGGCGAAGAAGTCGATCGCTGGCTTCCGCGTCCGTGAAGACATGCCGCTGGGTGCGAAAGTGACCCTGCGCGGTGACCGGATGTATGAATTCCTGGATCGCCTGATCACCATCGCGATGCCACGTATTCGTGACTTCCGCGGCGTGAAGCCGTCTTTCGATGGTCAGGGCAATTTTGCCATGGGCATGAAAGAGCACATCGTGTTCCCGGAAATTGACTTCGACAAAGTCGACGAAGTCTGGGGCATGGACATCGTAATTGCCACCACAGCGAAAACCGACGCTGAAGCAAAGGCACTGTTGAAAGCTTTCAACATGCCGTTCAACGCGTAAGCGCCGGGAGGATTGAGACATGGCTAAAAAAGCAATGATCGAACGCGAGAAGAAGCGCGAACGCCTGGTGGCCAAATATGCCGCAAAGCGTGCCGAGCTGAAAGAAATCGCGAATGACGAGAGCAAGCCGATGGAAGAGCGCTTCAAAGCGCGTCTGAAACTGGCGAAACTGCCGCGCAACAGCTCGGCTACTCGTCTGCACAACCGCTGTCAGCTGACAGGTCGTCCCCACGCTTACTACCGTAAGCTGAAGGTCAGCCGTATCGCGCTGCGCGAGCTGGGTTCTGCTGGTCAGATCCCCGGCATGGTGAAATCGAGCTGGTAAGGGAGAGAATGATATGAACGATCCTATCGGCGATATGCTCACCCGTATCCGCAACGCGCAAATGCGTGGCAAGTCCACCGTTTCCACCCCGGCTTCCAAGCTGCGCGGTTGGGTTCTGGACGTGCTGGCGGACGAAGGTTACATCCGTGGCTACGAAGCGACGACCGGTGAAAACGGTCATCCAGCCATCGAAATCAGCCTGAAATACTACGAAGGCACCCCTGTCATTCGCGAACTGAAGCGGGTCTCTAAGCCCGGTCGTCGCGTGTACATGGGCGTCAATGACATCCCGCAGGTCCGTCAGGGTCTGGGTGTGTCGATTGTCAGCACTCCGAAAGGTGTGATGTCGGACCAGAACGCACGCTCCAACAATGTTGGTGGCGAAGTGCTCTGCACCGTCTTCTAAGGAGGTCTGTCAATGTCTCGTATTGGTAAACGTCCGGTCGAATTGCCCAGCGGCGTAACTGCCTCGGTTTCCGGCCAGACCATCGAAGTCAAAGGCCCGAAAGGCGCCCGCAGCTTCACTGCGACCGACGACGTTACGCTGTCGGTCGAAGATAACGTGGTTCAGATCAACCCTCGCGGTATGTCCAAGCGCGCGCGCCAGCAGTGGGGCATGAGCCGCACAATGGTCGCAAACCTGGTGACCGGTGTGACCGAAGGCTTCAAGAAAGAGCTGGAGATCCAGGGTGTTGGTTACCGGGCTCAGATGCAGGGCAACACCCTGAAGCTGAACCTGGGCTATAGCCATGACGTTGATTTCGTTGCTCCGGAAGGTGTCACCATCACCGCGCCGAAGCAGACCGTGATCATTGTGGAAGGTAACGACCAGCAGCAGGTGGGCGAAGTCGCGGCGAAAATCCGCGAATGGCGCCGTCCCGAGCCCTATAAGGGCAAAGGCATCCGCTATAAGGGCGAGTTCATCTTCCGCAAAGAAGGCAAGAAGAAGTAAGGACGCAAACAATGGCAAACAGCAAAAGAACCCTGTTTCTGAAGCGCCGCCTGCGCGTTCGGAACAAACTTCGCAAGGTCAACGCGGGTCGTCCGCGTTTGTCCGTACACCGTTCGAACAAGAACATCTCTGTTCAGTTGATCGACGACGTACGTGGCGTGACCCTAGCCTCGGCCTCGACCCTGGAAAAAGATCTGGGTGTTGTTGGCAAGAACAACGTCGAAGCGGCCACCAAAGTGGGCGCGGCCATCGCCGAGCGTGCCAAGAAGGCAGGCGTCGAAGAGGCCTATTTCGATCGTGGCGGCTTCCTGTTCCACGGCAAAGTGAAGGCTGTCGCCGACGCTGCGCGTGAAGGTGGTCTGAAGATCTAAGACTTGCGGGCGGGTTTCGATCCGCCCCGATGATCCGGGGGCCTTGGCAATGCCGGGGCCCACTTGGATTGAACAAACGACGCCGCAAGCGTCACCAAAGAAAAGGGATGCCAAAATGGCAGAACGTGATAACCGCCGGGGCCGTGGACGTGACCGCGACGAAACTCCGGAATTCGCAGATCGTCTGGTTGCGATCAACCGCGTATCGAAAACCGTAAAAGGTGGTAAGCGCTTTGGCTTCGCCGCTCTGGTGGTCGTAGGCGATCAGAAAGGCCGCGTTGGCTTTGGCAAAGGTAAAGCGAAAGAAGTACCTGAGGCCATCCGCAAAGCGACTGAACAAGCCAAGCGTCAGATGATCCGCGTGCAACTGCGCGAAGGTCGTACCCTGCACCACGACATCGAAGGCCGTCATGGCGCCGGTAAAGTGGTTATGCGCAGCGCACCTGAAGGTACCGGTATAATCGCCGGTGGTCCGATGCGTGCTGTGTTCGAAATGCTGGGCGTGAAGGACGTTGTGTCCAAGTCGCTGGGCTCGCAGAACCCGTACAACATGATCCGCGCCACCATCAACGGCCTGCAGAAAGAGCAGAGCCCGCGTTCGGTTGCCCAGCGTCGTGGCAAAAAGGTTGCTGACATCCTGCCCAAGCGGGACGAAGCACCAGCTGCTGCTGAAGCAGAAGCATAAGGAGAGCGACCCATGGCAAAAACCATCGTCGTCAAGCAAATCGGTTCCCCGATCCGTCGCCCCGCTGAACAGCGCGCAACTCTGATCGGCCTGGGCCTGAACAAGATGCACAAAACCCGCGAGCTCGAGGATACCCCCTCGGTCCGCGGCATGGTCAACAAGATCCCGCATCTGGTTGAGATCATCGAAGAGCGCGGCTAAGCGCCTTGCTTCTAAGAGCTAGGAACGCCTCCGATCAGTTCGGGGGCGTTTTTTTGTTTGAGGGCAGTGTTGGCTGTCGCCTCACCCGATGTGGTTTTAGTTCAACTTGAACGTATTCCGCTTATTACCCGCCGCATATAGTCCATGAACTGCGCCCGCTCAGGCTCAGTCAGAACTTGCAAGGCTTGGGAATTCACGTTCTGGGCCGACTCATAGGCGCTGTTTCTAAGTGCGGCGGCCTTTTCGGTTAACCAGATCAATTGGGCCCTGGCGTCAGCGGGGTTTTTCGTTCTTTTGATCAAGCCGTCGCGCTCCATGCGGTTGAGCGTGTTGGCCAAAGTCGCTTGTTCGACGTCAATTCTGGCCAGCAGATCCTTTTGGTTGACTCCGTCTTTGAGCCAAAGCTCCAGCAAGACTGGGAACTGACCAACAACGATGCCCAAAGGCGCAATGCGGTGCTGCAGCTCTTTCGCGAACAATCGCGCCATGTGATTGACCAGATATCCGGCCGAGTTCTCTTTTTCGAAATCCATGCTTGAGATTTACACTTGAATAGCAAGCTATGCAATAATATATAGCAAGCTATATGAATGAATGGAAAAGAATCGAAATGGCTCATATCGAAGAGATGGATAAAGTCGTCACACTGGCTGATCAGATGCAGGCCGAGGAAGGCCCTGTGGTGCTGATTAACGTGTTTACGGTGGACGCGACAGACGAAGAGGCGCTGTTGAAGGCCTGGGCACATGATGCGGACTTAATGAAGTCCCAGTCGGGATATATCTCGACCCAGCTTCATCAAGGGATCGCTGGCAGTTCGACCTTCGTGAACTACGCGATCTGGCAGGACGTCAAAAGCTTTCGCGACGCCTTCACCCACCCAGAGTTCCAGCGTCGAATTGCAGACTATCCCGAAAGCGCCGTGGCGCGTCCACATCTTCTAAGAAAACTTACAGTCGAAAACCACTGCGTCGCCTGATGTCAAAAGCGGAGTAGGCACATGATAAAGTCAATTCACCCCGTCGCCGGTATAATAGGATTCCTGACAATATTCGTGTTCTGGACATCCACTTTGTACAGCGAATTGTTTGCGACCCATGCGACTGTCGCGGTCGTAAAGTCCATGATCGTCAGTGGGCTGTGTATCCTTGTGCCCGCGATGGTGATCGTGGGTGCATCCGGCATGTCCCTTGGGCGTCGACGCAAGGACGCACTGGCGCTGGCCAAGAAGAAGCGAATGCCGATCATCGCGATGAACGGTCTGTTGATCCTTATTCCCGCTGCAATCTTCCTGAACGCAAAAGCGAGCGCTGGGTCCTTTGATATCAGTTTCTACGCTGTGCAGGTCGTTGAGTTGCTCGCTGGCGCCACTAACCTCACTTTGATGGGGTTAAGTATACGCGACGGCCGGGCGATGACTGCCCGCAAAAGACGCGCGGGAAGGTAGCTGCACCAGTAGCAGCCGCTTACTCCCATGCAATTGGTCTCACAGCTGCGCGACCTGCTGCTCAGCTATTCAACAGATGCATAACGGCTAGACCGAAACTTCGGTTGTTAGCGATATCGAGCGGGCCTATCTCAGCCCTGTCCAAACAAGGAACGCAAACAGTTTCCGGGGAATTCGCCCCGGGCAGAGAAAGGAAATACATCATGGCTCACACAGCTACATATTCCCGCGACGGCTTTGGCCTGAGCGCCCGCATCGCGAACTTTTTCGAGCGCGTCAAAGAGGCAAATGCACTGCGTGCTCAGTATGATCAGACTTATTCGGAATTGCAGAGTCTGACAGATCGTGAACTGGACGACATCGGTGTTCGCCGCTGCGATATAAAGGACATCGCTCGGGACCACGTTTATTGTTCGTGACCTTACCGACAACCTGACCAAGAGACGCCTGAGGGCGTCTCTTTTGATTCCGGGGTGCTCTTGGCACAGTCGACAGGAATTTCGCCCCAACCGTTGCGACCTAGCGGGAAATGGGCCAAATACGCGACAGGGCACCTGTCGGCGCCGTAACCAGGAACAACACGAAGGGCCGGAGCCGGTGAAAGAATATCAGGTTGGCATGCTTTGGATTGAAGGCCCACTTAGCTTTCTCGAGCAGTTGTGCATCAAGTCCTTTCTGGACGTCGGCCAACATGTCCGCCTTTATACTTACGGGCCGGTCACAAACATCCCTGAGGGTGTCGAAGTGCGTGACGCGCGGGAAGTACTGGCAGATGATGAGGTGATCCTACACAAGCGCACGGGCAGTCCCGCTCTGCATTCCGACAAGTTTCGCGTCCAGATGTTGGCGAAAGTGCCGGACATAATCTGGGCCGATACCGACGCGTATTGCGTCAAACCCTTTACAACTGAAAACGGTCATTTGCATGGCTGGCTGGCAGCACATGAAATCAACGGTGGGGTGTTGGCTTTGCCTGCGGACAGCGCAACGCTGTATGATTTGATCGATTACACCAATAATCCTTATCGCATTCCGCATTGGCTGCCACCCAAGCACCGCCAACCGCTAATTGACATGGCATTGGCCGGTAATCCCCCCCACGCAAGCGATATGCCGTGGGGGGCTTGGGGGCCGCGAGCGTTGACCTGGCTTTTGACGCTAAACAAAGAGGCTCGGTTTGCCCAGCCACAAGAGGTTTTGTATCCTATAACATACAAAGATCGACGGCTAATGGTGCGCGCCAATGGAAACGCCGAAGAGTTCCTTACTGAGAACACCATGTCGATCCATTTCTATGGCCGTCGCATGCGTTCGTTCATACTCAATCGGTTCAACGGAATCCCGCATCCGGAAAGCATGGTCGGCCGGCTGGTCGAAAAGCATGGTATCGACCCGCACGCAGCGCCCTTGCAGAAAAAAACCGCAACGGACGACCTTGTCGACGCGTCTGACGAATGACGTAGAGGGGCTGCGGGCTTGCCAACTTGTCCCAACAGTCCTATACGCCTGCGGTGGCTTTGCGCCATACGAATCAAAACCAAGAAATGCCGTGTCTGACCCATCACGCTTCGCGGGTCATTTCCGGCTTAGGAGAAGCGAAATGAAACTGAACGAATTGCGCGACAATCCTGGCGCCACACCGAAACGCACCCGCGTTGGCCGTGGTCCGGGTTCCGGCAAAGGTAAAATGGGTGGCCGTGGTATCAAAGGCCAGAAATCCCGTTCGGGTGTGGCCATCAATGGTTATGAAGGCGGTCAGATGCCTTTGTACCAGCGTCTGCCCAAGCGTGGCTTCAACAAGCCGAACCGCAAGGCATTCGCCGTTATCAACCTGGGCCTGATCCAGAAATTCGTCGACGCCGGCAAACTGGACGCCAAAGCTGCGATTACCGAGGATGCACTGGTTGCCTCCGGTCTGGTTCGTCGCAAGCTGGACGGTATCCGTGTTCTGGCCAAAGGCGAAATTAGCGCCAAATTGAACCTGGAAGTCACCGGTGCTTCGAAGGCTGCTGTTGAGGCAGTTGAGAAAGCGGGCGGCTCACTTACGGTCACAAAAGCTGCTGCGGCAGAGTAAGCGCTTGTGAGCGGGCCAAGACCCGCTTACATAGACCTCAGAGTTTTCCAAGACGCCGCCCGAGCCGGAAAACGGTTCCGGGCGGTGTTTTCATAAGAGAGACCGATTTATGGTATCAGCAGCAGAACAAATGGCAGCCAACACGAGCTGGTCTGCCCTTGGTAAAGCCACCGATCTGCGCAACCGCATCCTGTTCACGCTTGCATTGCTGATCGTCTATCGTTTGGGCACCTTTATTCCGGTGCCGGGGATTGACGGACAAGCACTGCGCGAGTTCATGGAGCAAGCGGGGCAGGGCATCGGCGGCATGGTTTCGATGTTCACCGGCGGGGCGCTGGGGCGGATGGGTATCTTTGCCCTCGGCATCATGCCTTACATTTCAGCCTCGATCATCGTGCAACTGCTGACATCCATGGTTCCCGCGCTCGAACAGCTCAAGAAAGAGGGCGAGCAGGGGCGCAAGAAAATCAACCAGTACACCCGTTTCGGCACCGTAGCCCTGGCCACTGTTCAGGCCTATGGTCTGGCGGTTTCGCTGGAATCGGGCGATCTGGCCACCGATCCTGGGCTTTTCTTCCGAATGTCGACCATGATCACTCTGGTTGGCGGTACGATGTTCCTGATGTGGCTGGGTGAACAGATCACCGCGCGTGGCATCGGCAACGGTATCTCTCTGATCATCTTCGTCGGCATCATCGCCGAGGTTCCGGCCGCTCTGGCGCAGTTCTTTGCGTCCGGTCGCTCGGGTGCAATCAGCCCCGCCGTGATCATCGGTGTGATCGTCATGGTTATCGTGGTCATCACCTTCGTGGTGTTCATGGAACGCGCGCTGCGTAAGATCCACATTCAATACCCGCGCCGTCAGGCCGGTATGAAGGTATACGAGGGCGGCTCCAGCCACCTGCCAGTCAAGGTGAACCCTGCGGGCGTTATCCCGGCGATTTTTGCCAGCTCTTTGCTGTTGCTGCCGGTAACGATCTCGACCTTCTCGTCGGGTGCCACGAACGGTCCGGTCATGTCGTGGCTGCTGGCCAACTTTGGCCCCGGACAGCCGCTGTATCTGCTGTTCTTCGCGTCGATGATCGTGTTCTTCGCCTATTTCTACACCTTCAACGTCTCGTTCAAACCGGATGATGTTGCGGACAACCTAAAAAAACAGAACGGTTTTGTGCCCGGCATTCGCCCCGGTAAGAAAACCGCCGAGTATCTTGAATACGTGGTCAACCGCGTGCTGGTTCTGGGCTCGGCCTATTTGGCGCTGGTATGTTTGCTGCCTGAAATTCTGCGGAACCAATTCGCTATCCCGTTCTACTTCGGCGGCACCTCGGTTCTGATTATCGTCTCTGTGACCATGGACACGATCCAGCAGGTGCAGAGCCATTTGCTGGCGCATCAATACGAAGGGCTTATCGAAAAGTCCCAGCTGCGCGGTAAAAGCAAGAAACGCGGCAGGAAGGGACCCGCTCGTCGATGAACATCATTTTGTTGGGCCCGCCGGGTGCGGGCAAAGGAACGCAAGCGCGTCATCTGGTTGAAACGCGTGGTATGGTGCAACTGAGCACCGGTGACATGCTACGAGAAGCCAAGGACAGCGGGACCGAAATGGGCAACCGCGTCGCCGAGGTGATGGCCAAGGGTGAGCTGGTAACCGACGAGATCGTCATCGGCCTGATCCGTGAAAAACTGGAACAAGGTGCCAAGGGCGGTTTCATTTTTGACGGTTTTCCACGCACGCTGGCACAGGCTGACGCGTTGGGAGATCTGCTGAAAAGTACCGGCGAAACGTTGGATGCGGTCATCGCGATGGAAGTCAACGACGACGCGCTGGTCGAACGGATCACTGCACGCTCGACCTGTGGTGGCTGCGGCGAGGTTTACAATGACATCACCAAGCCGATCCCGGCGGACGGAAAATGCTCCAACTGTGGCAAGGAAAACGACTTCAAACGCCGCGCAGATGATAATGAGGAAAGCCTCAAGACCCGTCTGATGGAGTACTACAAAAAGACCTCAATGTTGATTGGCTATTACTATGCCAAGGGCAACCTGTCCTGGGTTGACGGCCTGGGTGAAATTGACGCTGTTCAAAACGAGATTTCGCAGGTTTTGGATGGTGGCGTCGACGTCGGCAACGGCTGATCCATTTCTGCCCTTGACCTGAGCGGGAAAAGCCCATATCGACCCCCATCCCTAATGGGAATCACGACCGCATGCGGGATTCGTTCCGGATGCCCCGACCACCTCGAATAATACTGGATCCTCTGGCGTCACTGCCAAGATCGAGTGTTGTGAAAAAAGGTTCCGGAGCTACGGAACCGCAACAAAAAAGGAAAGTGACACGTGGCACGTATTGCCGGCGTAAACATCCCGACTGCAAAGCGGGTACCTATCGCCCTCACATATATCACCGGTATCGGAAACACCTCGGCCAAAGCGATCTGCGAAGCCGTAGGCATCGACGCGACCCGTCGCGTCAATGAACTGTCTGACGCCGAAGTTCTGGCCATCCGCGAACATATCGACGCAAACTTCACCGTTGAAGGTGACCTGCGCCGCGAAGTTCAGATGAACGTCAAGCGCCTGATGGACCTGGGCTGCTACCGCGGTCTGCGTCACCGTCGTAACCTGCCCGTTCGCGGTCAGCGTACCCACACCAATGCTCGTACCCGCAAAGGCCCCGCAAAGGCCATTGCTGGTAAGAAGAAATAAGGAGGGTCTGACTGATGGCACGCGAAAAGACTCGTACCAAGAAAAAAGAGCGCAAGAATATCGCATCGGGCGTCGCCCACGTGAATTCGACCTTCAACAACACCAAGATCCTGATCTCGGACGTGCAAGGCAACGCTATTGCATGGTCGTCGGCAGGAACCATGGGTTTCAAAGGTTCGCGTAAATCGACACCTTACGCCGCTCAGATGGCTGCAGAAGATGCAGGCAAGAAGGCGCAGGATCACGGCGTCAAGACGCTGGAAGTCGAAGTTCAGGGCCCCGGCTCTGGTCGTGAATCGGCTCTGCGCGCGCTGGCTGCTGTGGGCTTCAACATCACGTCGATCCGTGACGTGACACCGATTGCTCACAACGGTTGCCGCCCGCCGAAGCGCCGCCGGGTCTAAGCGATTTTGAATTGAGCTGGGGCTGTGTTTTCGCACGACCCCAGCACGTCATTTTGAACCTCGGGCGTCTGCACCTTGTTGGTCATGGGGCGCGGACAGGAATGGAGGGATTACATGATCCATAAGAATTGGGCTGAATTGATCAAGCCGACACAGCTGGATGGCAAGCCGGGCAACGACCCAGCGCGTCAGGCTACCTTGGTTGCTGAACCGCTAGAGCGTGGCTTTGGTCTGACCTTGGGCAACGCGCTGCGCCGCGTTCTGATGAGCTCGCTGCAAGGTGCGGCCATCACCAGCGTCCAGATCGACAACGTATTGCACGAGTTCTCGAGCGTCGCTGGCGTTCGCGAAGACGTCACTGACATCATCCTGAACCTCAAGCAGGTTGCCCTGCGCATGGAAGTCGAAGGCCCCAAGCGCCTGTCGATCAACGCCAAAGGTCCCGCAGTTGTCACCGCCGGTGACATCAGCGAAAGCGCTGGTATCGAGGTTCTGAACCGCGATCACGTCATCTGTCACCTGGACGATGGCGCCGACCTGTTCATGGAACTGACCGTCAACACCGGTAAGGGCTATGTTTCGGCTGAGAAGAACAAGCCGGAAGACGCGCCTATCGGTCTGATCCCGATCGACGCGATCTATTCGCCGGTCAAAAAGGTTGCCTATGACGTTCAACCGACCCGTGAAGGTCAGGTTCTGGACTATGACAAGCTGACCCTGAAGATCGAAACTGATGGTTCGATCACACCGGAAGACGCACTGGCTTTTGCCGCACGCATCCTGCAAGACCAGCTGTCGATCTTCGTCAACTTCGACGAGCCCGAAGCGGCTGGTCGCCAGGACGAAGACGATGGTCTGGAGTTCAACCCGCTGCTGCTGAAAAAAGTAGACGAGCTGGAACTGTCGGTCCGTTCGGCAAACTGCCTGAAGAACGACAACATCGTTTATATCGGCGACCTGATCCAGAAAACCGAAGCCGAGATGCTGCGCACCCCGAACTTCGGCCGCAAGTCGCTGAACGAGATCAAGGAAGTGCTGTCCGGCATGGGTCTGCACCTCGGCATGGATGTCGAGGACTGGCCGCCCGACAACATCGAAGATCTGGCAAAGAAATTCGAAGACGCGTTCTAAACGCGTATTCCCAAATGCCCGGGTTTCCGGGGACAAAATGGGCAGATCCGCCCCAAGGAGAGCCGGTGACACGCATCGCCGGCCAGACAAAGCAAAACGCTGAAGAAGGAACTAGAAAATGCGTCACGCACGTGGTTACCGCCGCCTGAACCGTACTCATGAGCACCGTAAGGCTCTGTTTGCAAACATGGCTGGCTCGCTCATCGAACATGAGCAGATCAAAACAACTCTGCCCAAGGCAAAAGAACTGCGCCCGATCATCGAAAAGCTGGTCACTCTGGGCAAGCGCGGCGACCTGCACGCCCGCCGTCAGGCCGCATCGCAGCTGAAAGAAGACAAAGACGTCGCAAAGCTGTTCGAAATCCTGGGCCCCCGCTACGCCGAGCGTCAGGGCGGTTATGTCCGTATCCTGAAAGCTGGCTTCCGCTATGGCGACATGGCACCGATGGCGATCATCGAATTCGTTGACCGTGATCTGGACGCCAAAGGCGCGGCTGACAAAGCCCGCGTTGCCGCCGAAGAGGCCGCAGACGAAGAATAAGAAAGCCCGGCTTTCTGAATTCAAACCCCCGCGTTTCGGACGCGGGGGTTTTTTCTTTTTGGTCCCTTGGTGTCGCGGTTAGGGCATTTTCGGCGATATCCGTTGATGACTCCCCGAAACTCACGGATCATGCTGCACGATGAGCGTGGAGGACGGATGATGGCAATCCCAACTAAATTACCGAACGAACTCACGGGTCCGTCTGTGTGGACCGGTCGGGACATGTGTGCGCGTCGGAGTGAATGGATCATTGATCTGACGGCGGACGACATCAAGGATCTTGAGCAAGCTGCCCGTCACTACCTGAGCCACGAAAGAGATATCGGTGAGATCACAAAACCCGCTTTTCCCCTAAAAAGATTTGACCGGCATCTGGCAAGCCTGCGAGAGAAGCTGATCAATGGGATCGGTTTCGAAGTGATCCGTGGCCTTCCGGTGCAGAATTATACGCAACAGGTCGCGGCCACGATTTTCTGCGGCGTGGGTGCTCATCTTGGCTCGGCCCGGTCGCAAAACGCGCAAGGACACATTCTGGGGCATGTGCGCGACATCGGTGCAGATGCGAACGATCCGAATACCCGGATCTATCAAACGCATGAGCGCCAGACATTTCACACCGACAGCGCCGATATCGTCGGCCTGCTGTGCCTGCGCGAGGCTAAGGAGGGCGGAGACTCGCTGCTGGTCAGTGCCGAGACGATCTATAATAGGATGCGGTCAGAATGCCCGGAATTGCTGGAACTGTTGTTTGACCCAATAGCGACCGACCGGCGCGGGGAAGTACCAGACGGGATGGAACCTTTTATGTCGATCCCGCCGTTCTCCTGGCACGATGGTAAGCTGACGGTGTTCTACCAAAGGCAGTATATCGACAGTGCGCAACGATTTCCTGAAGCGATGCGGCTGACACCGGATCACATTGAGGCGCTGGACCGGTTTGATGCGCTGGCGAATGATCCCGACCTCTGTCTTTCTATGCGGCTGCAACCGGGCGACATGCAGTTCGTGTACAACCATTCGCAACTGCACGACCGGACCGGGTTCGTGGACTGGCCTGACCCGGCAGAGCGCCGCCATTTGCTGAGGCTTTGGCTGTCGCCTGAAGGAGATCGCGAATTGCCCGAAGTTTTCGGGCAACGTTACGGCACGATTGAAGTGGGCCAGCGCGGCGGGATCATCACGGAAGGTACGCGGCTGCACACTCCGTTGGATTGACGCCTCCAACGCGCTGAACGGATGCTTGCATTACAGCCCGTGTAGACGCATATCCGATAGGCGCTTAACCGACGGATGGATCATGCGGAAAGTTCTCTGTTCTCTGATGCTGGCGACACTTGCAGTGTCAGCAAATGCTGAAACAAAGGTGCCAACATCGCAGGCCGAAATCAGTCTTGGTTTCGCCCCGGTGGTGAAACAGGCCTCACCCGCAGTCGTCAATATCTATGCCAAGATCGTAAGACAGGGCGGGGCCAATCCGTTTTTCTCGGACCCGTTTTTTGAAGAGTTCTTTGGCAGGGGATTTGCCGAACCGCGCCCACGAGTACAGAATTCACTGGGCTCTGGCGTCATTCTGTCAGAAGACGGTTATGTGGTGTCGAACTATCACGTTGTTGGCACGGCTACCGAAATCCGCGTGGTAACAACCGACCGGCGCGAATTTTCAGCGCAAGTTGTGCTGGGTGACAAGGAAAGCGATATTGCCATCCTCCGGTTGGAAGACGCCTCGGACTTGCCGCATCTGAACTTCCGCGATTCCGACCAGATCGAGGTAGGGGAACTGGCGCTTGCGATCGGTAACCCGTTTGGTGTGGGACAAACCGTGTCTTCCGGGATCATCTCCGGATTGGCGCGGACCGGGACGGCCACCGGCAACGCGCGTGGGTACTTTATTCAAACCGATGCCGCGATCAATCCGGGCAATTCCGGCGGGGCGCTGATCGATGTGAATGGCGATCTGATCGGGATTAACACTTCGATCCTGACGCGATCCGGCGGCTCCAACGGCATCGGGTTTGCGATCCCGGCCAATCTGGTGGCCGAATTTCTGCGCCAGGCCAAGGCTGGGAATGACAGTTTTGTCAGCCCTTGGGCCGGGGTGGCTGGTCAACACATGAGTGCGGATATCGCCGAATCCCTGGGGTTGGTATTCCCTATGGGTGTTGTGATCTCGGACTTGCACGCCCTGAGTCCGCTGGGTGAGGCAGGGCTGCGCGTGGGGGATGTGGTGACCCATGTGGATGGCGATGAGGTGAATTCCCCAGCCGAGATGAAGTTCCGCATGTCCGTCGCTGGCGTCGGTGGTACTTCGGTGCTGACCCGGTTGCGAGGTCAGGACAGTGCGGATGTCGAGGTTGCCTTGATCAAGGCCCCGGAAACTCCACCGGCTGATGAAACCGTTCTGAACGATGACACCGTGATGCCGGGCCTGAAGGTGTCGCGCATCAACCCTGCGATCATTACCCAGATGGGGCTTTTGCTGTCGCAAACTGGCGTGGTGATTGTGGATGCAGACCGGTACGGTGGACGATCCGGATTGCGCGCGGGTGACGTGGTCATAAGCATCAACGGAACGGAAGTCCAAGATCCTAAGGGCGTGGTGGATGCGATGACCGATCCGGGGCGCAGATTGAATTTGGATGTTCTGCGGGGCGGACGGGCCGTATCTCTGCGGTTCCGGCTGTAACCGCATGAGCGACCTGTTCGATACCGGGGCGAGCGCGCCTGCACCATCCCCGCACCGCCCGTTGGCGGACCGGCTGCGCCCGCAGTCGTTGGCCGAGGTCATCGGACAGCAGCAGGTACTGGGCCCGGATGCTCCGCTGGGGGTCATGCTGGCCTCGGGCAGTCTGTCCAGTTTGGTTTTTTGGGGCCCGCCGGGCGTTGGGAAAACCACCATTGCACGCTTGCTGGCACAGGAAACTGACCTGCATTTTGTTCAGATCAGCGCGATATTCACTGGCGTTCCAGACCTGAAGAAAGTGTTCGAAGCGGCCAAGATCCGTCGGCAGAACGGGCAGGGCACGCTGCTGTTCGTCGACGAAATCCACCGCTTCAACAAAGCGCAGCAGGACGGGTTCCTGCCGCATATGGAGGATGGGACTATCCTGCTGGTCGGGGCCACGACCGAGAACCCGTCCTTTGAACTGAACGCCGCTGTGCTTAGCCGAGCACAGGTTCTTGTCCTTGAACGGCTCAGCCTTGCGGATCTGGAACGTCTGACCCAGCGCGCAGAGAAAGAACTCGACCGCGCCCTGCCACTGACACAAGCGGCCCGAGAGGGTTTGCAAGAGATGGCGGATGGCGACGGTCGCGCGCTGTTGAATCTGATCGAACAGGTTGCGGCTTGGGCAGTGGATGCACCTCTGGGCCTCGACGCGCTGTCCACACGGCTGATGCGTCGTGCGGCCAAATACGACAAATCCGGGGACGAGCATTACAATTTGATCTCGGCCCTTCATAAATCAGTACGCGGATCTGACCCAGATGCGGCGCTTTACTGGTTTGCGCGGATGCTGACGGGTGGGGAGGATCCTCGCTATCTGGCGCGGCGGATCACGCGGATGGCGGTCGAAGACATTGGTCTTGCCGATCCGCAGGCGCAGACGATCTGCCTGCACGCGTGGGAAACTTACGAACGCTTGGGTAGCCCCGAGGGTGAATTAGCTATAGCGCAGGCGCTGGTTTATCTGGCTTTGGCCCCAAAATCGAACGGTGCCTATGTCGGGTACAAGGCGGCGATGCGATTGGCCAAGCAGTCAGGCAGCGAACCCCCGCCAAAACACATCCTGAACGCGCCGACATCGTTGATGAAAGATCAGGGCTATGGAACGGGATATGCCTATGACCATGACGCCGAAGACGGCTTTTCCGGACAAAACTACTTCCCCGACGGCATGAAGCGGCCGGAATTGTATAAACCCGTAGAACGCGGGTTCGAGCGTGAATTGAAGAAACGTCTGGGTTACTTCGCCAAGCTGCGGGCTCAGAGGACCGAGTAGAACACCGTTGCGTGATTCGTTGAAGAACGAATGCGCAAAGGAGCAAGAGGTGATCCGACGCCGAGACATCGCAGGCGCCTGGGTTTCCCGGGCATTTGATCGGCTTGACTCTTGGCCTTTTGCACGGCACAGACGCGCATGTTTTCTAGGGCACTTACACACTTGTTTGGCGGGCGGATAATCCGCGCGACGCAGAGGATATCGGCATGAGCGGCGTACAGATGATCACCGTGGCAGAGGGTGACGGCGACCAGCGGCTGGATCGGTGGCTGCGCCGCCTGTTCCCGCATGTCAGCCAGGGCCGCATCGAAAAGATGTGCCGCAAGGGCGAGGTGCGCGTAGAAGGCGGGCGGGTCAAAGCCTCGACCCGGCTTGAGGTCGGGCAGGTCGTGCGCGTGCCACCCTTGCCGGATGCTGATCACAAGCCTGTTGCAGTCAAACGAGGCATCTCGGATGCCGACGCCAAGATGATCCAGTCCTGCGTGATCTATCGCGACGATCATGTTCTAGCCCTGAACAAGCCACAAGGTCTTCCAGTGCAGGGCGGCAGCGGCCAGACCCGCCACGTGGACGGTCTGTCCGAGGCGTTGCGCTTTGGCTATGACGAAAATCCGCGCCTCGTGCACCGCTTGGACAAGGACACATCGGGTGTATTGCTGATGGCCCGCACCCGCGAGGCCGCCAAGGGGCTGACAGCTGCCTTCCGGCATCGCGATACACGCAAGATCTATTGGGCGCTGGTTGCTGGCGTGCCGACCCCGTATCTGGGCGAGATCAAGACTGGGTTGGTCAAGGCATCCGGTCACGGTAAACAGGGTGAGGGCGAGAAGATGATCGCCGTACATCTGAATGAAATCAACGACACGCCGGGCGCGAAACGGGCGCATACGCTGTATGCAACGTTGTATCGCGTGGCCGGGCGCGCCTCGTGGGTCGCGATGGAGCCGATCACCGGACGTACGCACCAGCTGAGGGTGCACATGGCGGTGATCGGTCACCCAATCGTTGGCGATGGCAAATACGGTGGCTCGGGGCAAGAAAACCTGGGTGATGGCTGGGGCGCGCAACTGGGCGGGGTCATCAGCAAGAAGCTGCACCTGCACGCGCGGCAGGCCTCATTCCAGCATCCGGTCACGCGCAAGACCATTACCGTTAAGGCGCCCTTGCCTGAGCATATGAAACACAGCTGGGACACGTTCGGCTGGACCGAAGATCTGGCCGCGGAAGATCCGTTCGAGGAACTGCAATGAGCGCACCCTTGCGTTTGGTGCTTTTTGATGTGGACGGAACCCTTGTCGACAGCCAGGGCAGCATTGTCGCGGCGATGACCGCCAGTTTTGGGGCCCTGTCCCTGACGGTCCCTGACCGCAAGGCGATTTTGTCCATCGTCGGTCTGTCCTTGCCCAACGCCATGGCCCGGCTTGCGCCCGAGCAGAGCGAAACGGTTCAACACAACCTTGTTGAGGGCTACAAACAAGCCTATCACGCAAATCGTTTGGAGCAGGGGGCCGCAAGCTCACCGCTCTATCCCGGTGCGCGGGACGCAATCGAAACCCTGCATGACATCCCCGAGGTGCTGCTAGGTGTGGCCACCGGAAAATCCCAACGCGGTCTGGATGCCTTGATCGAAGCACATGACCTGGAGCGCTATTTCGTGACCCGGCAGGTTGCGGACCATCACCCCTCGAAACCGCATCCGTCGATGATCGACACGGCCCGTTCTGAAACCGGCGTTGATGCGGCAGATACGGTGATGATTGGCGATACCCGTTTCGACATGGATATGGCGCGGGCTGCCGGAGTAGCAGGCATCGGCGTATCCTGGGGATATCATGACCGATCAGCCCTGAACGGCGCGGCCTGTATAATTGAAAATTTTGACCAGTTGCCCCGTGCGCTGGATAATATCTGGACCTGAAGACATGAGTGACTGGAAGCCCAAGCGATTTTGGACCGCAAGCACGGTTGTCCCAGCGGAAAACGGATACACCGTCGAATTGGACGGTCGCCGGGTCAAGACCCCGGCCAAGGCCGCATTGATCCTGCCGACGCAGGCAATGGCCGACGCGGTTGCTGCAGAATGGGATGCGCAGGAAAAAGAGGTTGATCCGACCCTGATGCCGTTTACCCGGTCTGCAAATGCGGCCATCGACAAAGTGCGTCATCAGCACGCCGAGGTTGCGGACATGCTGGCCGATTACGGCGATTCGGATTTGTTGTGTTACCGGGCGACACACCCGCAAACGTTGCAGCAGCGACAGGCAGATCAGTGGGACCCGGCCCTGGATTGGGCAGCTGAAACCCTAGCCGCGCGATTGGTTCCTGTGGTTGGTGTGCTGCATCAGCCACAGTCTGCAGAAGCGCTCAGCACACTTCGAGGCCGCGTACACGAATTCAACGACTTCCAGCTCGCCGCCTTTCACGATCTGGTCAGCCTGTCCGGCTCACTGGTACTGGGATTTGCCGCCGCCATGGACTGGCGCGCGGCGGACGAAATCTGGGACATCTCAAGGCTCGACGAGGCCTGGCAAACCGAACAATGGGGCCACGATGACGAGGCGCACGCGGTTGCCGAGATCAAAAAAGCTGCGTTTCTACACGCTAAACGGTTCATTGAAATCTCTATCTGAGCCTATTGGGCATTAATTTTTGACACAGATCCGGTCATCGCTGAATTGACTCATCGTTTTCCCTGATCCGACCCTTGACGTTTGTTTATGAATGCGAGCAAACTCATGCCCACTAAAGGGGAGACACCTTTGGAGTAACCTTTCTGGTGCCAGAGGTGCCGGACAGAGCCGTCCCGGAATAGGGGCGGGTAAACAGGAAGAGGTAAAAATGAAAAAATCCGTAATTTTGGGCGTGG
The DNA here is from genome assembly GCF_900312795.1 of Ruegeria sp. AU67. NCBI lineage: Bacteria > Pseudomonadati > Pseudomonadota > Alphaproteobacteria > Rhodobacterales > Roseobacteraceae > Ruegeria > Ruegeria sp. AU67. The sequence continues at coordinate 174,223 of NZ_OMPH01000027.1, read as the reverse complement.
CCACAGTTGCCGGTCTGGCTGCTGCGGCAGCGACAGCGGGCACCGTTGACGACGTCAAAGCGCGCGGCAAGCTGAACTGTGGCGTGACCACCGGTCTGGTTGGCTTTGCTGCACCGGATGCTAACGGCGAATGGAAAGGCTTTGACGTGGCAGTATGCCGTGCCGTTGCCGCCGCCGTACTGGGTGACGCAAGCGCAGTTGAATTCGTTCCGACCACCGGCAAGACACGCTTTACCGCGCTGGCTTCGGGTGAGATTGACATGCTGGCCCGTAACACCACTTGGACGTTCAGCCGCGATGTGGACCTGAAGTTTGAATTTGTGGGCGTCAACTACTATGACGGTCAGGGTTTCATGGTTCCAAAAGCGCTGGGTGTTACCTCGGCTAAGGAACTGGACGGCGCGACCGTATGCATCCAGACCGGCACCACCACCGAGCTGAATCTGGCGGACTTCTTCCGCTCGAACAACATCAGCTACGAGCCGGTTCCGATCGAAACCAACGCCGAAGCGCAGCAGCAGTATCTGGCTGGTGCATGTGACGTTTACACCACCGACGCATCGGGCTTGGCTGCAACGCGCGCCACGTTCGAAAACCCCGGTGATCACGTCCTGCTGCCCGAAATCATCTCGAAAGAGCCGCTGGGCCCACTGGTCCGCCACGGCGATCACGAGTGGGGCGATGTTGTCCGTTGGACTCTGAACGCACTGGTTTCGGCTGAAGAGCTGGGCGTTACCTCGGCCAATATCGATGAACTGAGCTCCGGTGCAGGTGACAACCCCGAAGTGAACCGTCTACTGGGTACCGAAGGTACTTTGGGCGAGATGCTGGGTCTGGACGCTGACTGGGCCGCGCGCGCAATCAAGGCGGGTGGTAACTACGGTGAGGTGTTTGCCCAGAACATCGGTGAAGAAACTCCGATTGGTCTGGCACGCGGTCTGAATGCACAGTGGACCGATGGTGGCCTGCTGTATTCGCCTCCGTTCCGCTAAAGTCCACGAAAAAGGGCGCAGGGCAACCTGCGCCCTTTTTCCTTCGATAACAAACACTCCCGGATAGATTGAGCGAAGATCAACTTTGCCGGCAAAAACGGGATGCACGGGGATATACATAGGTCATGACGACTCTCACTGACCCGCCGAAGGAGCAGTTCCGGCTGTCCATGCTCCTTTATGATACGCGGTACCGATCAGCGACCATTCAGGTCATTGCATTGATCGGTTTCATGCTTCTGGCAGCCTGGATTATTTCTAACACTATTCAAAACCTCGAGGCTCTGGGCAAACCGGTTGAGTTTGGCTTTTTCGGGGAATCGGCAAGCTATGATATCAATCAGCGTTTGTTGGAATACACCTCTCAGGACAGCCATCTGAGAGCGGCCTTTATCGGTTTGCTAAACACGCTGGTCGTAGCTGTTTTGGGCTGCATTACGGCGACAATCGTCGGCGTACTTGTCGGTGTCCTGCGCCTGTCCAACAACTGGTTGGTCGCGCGGATCATGACTGTCTATGTCGAGATGTTCCGCAATGTGCCTGTTCTGTTGTGGATCGTTCTGGCAATGGCCATTCTGATTGAGGGTCTGCCAGCACCAAACGCATTCCGGGGCGATAACCCGACAGCTACGATGGATTTGTTCAATTCCGTCGCTGTCACTAATCGCGGTGTTTATATCCCCGAGTTCCTGTTTTCGCGCAGTTTGGGTGACATCCACCTGTTTGGAACATCAAGCCTTCGGTTTGATATTTCGCTGGATCTGGTCGCGTTTCTGGTCGTTCTGGGTGGCAGCATCTTTACCATGCGCAAAGTGTCCGCCTGGGCCGCCGACAAACAGGAATCAACAGGCGACCGTCCTAAGATCTGGCATATCCAGCTGGGCATTCTGTTCGTCCCGATGATCATCCTGATGGCTGCACTTGGCTTACACCTTGGATACCCGGAACTGAAAGGATTCAATTTCAGAGGCGGCACGCATATGCGCAACTCTCTGATCGCGCTATGGCTGGCTTTGTCGCTATATACGGCGGCCTTCATCGCCGAGATTGTACGCGCCGGCATTCTGGCTATTTCCAAGGGTCAGACCGAAGCTGCGTCTGCGCTGGGCTTGCGCCCGGGTCGCACCATGCGGCTGGTTATCCTGCCCCAGGCGCTGCGGGTGATCATCCCGCCGATGATCTCGAACTATCTGAACCTGACCAAGAACTCGTCTTTGGCGATTGCGGTCGGATATATGGACATCACGGGGACCCTGGGTGGCATCACCATGAACCAGACCGGCCGCGAGCTGGAATGCGTTCTGCTGCTGATGCTGGTCTATCTGTGCATCTCGCTGAGCATTTCGGCTGTGATGAACTGGTACAATAACAGCGTCAAATTGGTGGAGCGGTAATATGAGTGATGTTTCATTTGTCCGCACGGAAATGTTGCCGGAGCAGGCCCCGCCAGCGTCCGAAGTCGGCCTAATTGGTTGGATCAGGCACAACCTGTTTTCCGGCTGGTTCAACTCGATCCTGACGCTTGTTTCGCTTTATGCGATCTACTACGTTCTGTCGGGTGTTCTGCCGTGGGTCTTCCAGTCCGTCTGGAACGCAAACTCGCTGAACGAATGTCGCGAAATCATGATGGCCACCTGGGGTTCGACCCATGGTCACGCCTGTTGGGCGGTGATCAACGACCGTTGGCTTCAGTTGCTATTCGGCTTCTATCCCAGCCATCTTTACTGGCGTCCGATCGCCGCGCTGCTGCTGTTGCTGGTGGCACTCGCTCCGGTACTGTATTCGGACCGTTTGCCTACCAAGATGCTAATTTTTTCGGCTATCTACCCATTCCTAATGGTCTGGCTGATGTGGGGCGGCACCATTTGGGGGCCGATCGCGGCAGCGTTGGGGTTTGTTGTCGGTTGGGGTGTCTACACCCTTGTCAGCAAACAACTGAGCGGTCTGTTTGGCTTGATTGCGGGCGTCGCAGCGTCGGTTATCTGGTGGCTGGTTCTGTCCAGCTATTTCGTCGGTGCCCTGGACTCGATCCTGCCAATCGGTATCGAAGCCGTACAAAGCCGCCAGTTCGGTGGCTTCATGCTGGCGATCCTGCTGGGTGTCGTGGCCATTGGTGTCTCGTTACCGATCGGAATTGTACTGGCGCTGGGCCGTCAGTCCGACCTGATGATCGTCAAGTACCTGTGCGTGGGCTTTATCGAGTTCATCCGCGGTGTGCCGCTGATCACGCTGCTGTTCGTGGCCTCGCTGCTGCTGAACCTGTTCCTGCCGCCGGGCACAAACTTTGACATCATCCTGCGGGTGATGATCATGATGACCCTGTTCTCAGCCGCCTATATGGCCGAGGTGATCCGGGGTGGTCTGGCTGCCCTGCCACGGGGTCAGTATGAAGGTGCCGACAGTCTCGGCCTGAACTACTGGCAAGCACAGCGACTGATCATCATGCCGCAAGCCCTGAAAATCTCAATTCCGGGCATCGTGAGCACATTCATCGGGATCTTCAAAGATACGACACTGGTGTCGATCATCGGATTGTTCGACGTGATCGGACTGGCATCTGCCATTCGCGCCGACACCGCTTGGAACGGCATCTACTGGGAACTGTTCGCGTTCATCGCGGCGCTGTTCTTCGTCGTCTGCTTCTCCATGTCCCGTTACTCCATGTATCTGGAGCGCAAGCTTCAGACTGGCCACCATTAAGGAGTTCAACATATGTCTGAACTTGCAATTGACCGTCAAATCGATCGCTCGAAGATGCAGGTGAGCGACGAGGTCGCCATCGAAATCAACAACATGAACAAGTGGTACGGATCTTTCCACGTGCTGCGCGACATCAATCTGACCGTCAATCAGGGCGAGCGGATTGTTATTGCGGGTCCTTCCGGTTCCGGAAAATCCACATTGATCCGTTGCCTGAACGCGCTGGAGGAACACCAGCAGGGCACGATCATGGTGGATGGGACCGAACTGTCGAATGACCTCAAGAACATCGACAAGATCCGGTCCGAGGTTGGCATGGTGTTCCAGCACTTCAACCTGTTCCCGCATCTGACCATTCTGGAGAACTGCACGCTGGCCCCGATCTGGGTGCGCAAGACGCCTAAGAAAGAGGCCGAAGAGCGCGCGATGCACTTCCTGGAAAAGGTGAAAATCCCCGAGCAGGCGGATAAGTATCCCGGTCAGCTTTCAGGTGGTCAGCAGCAGCGTGTGGCGATTGCCCGCTCGCTGTGCATGATGCCGCGGATCATGTTGTTCGATGAACCGACATCGGCGCTGGACCCCGAGATGATCAAAGAGGTGCTCGACACCATGATCGAGCTGGCCGAGGAAGGCATGACCATGCTGTGCGTCACGCACGAGATGGGCTTTGCTCGTCAGGTCGCCAACCGCGTGATCTTTATGGATGCTGGACAGATCGTGGAACAGAACGAACCGGAAGAGTTCTTCAACAACCCGCAGAGTGAGCGGACCAAGCTGTTCCTGAGCCAGATTCTGGGGCACTGAACCCGGTTACCAATTCAGGAAAAGGCGGGGCTTTGGCCTCGCCTTTTTCTATTCCAGCAACTCGCGTGGAATAACAAACCCCTGCACATCGCCGCTGTGCCACCGGACGCCGGACCAATCCTCGATGTCAAAGCGGATCACAGCTGTTGAACAGGTTGGGTAGTCGTAGAACCGGGCGTGATCCGGCGGGTGCTTAACGATTTGGTTCGCAAAAGCGGCAATGCTGGGATTGTGGCCCAGCATCAAAACGGTTTGTTTCGTCGCGCCCGATAACTCAAGCAGCATATGTGCGGGGTCCGCATGATAAAGCGTTCGGTGAAAGCAAACGCTATCTGCCTGCAGGCCCATCCTCTCCCACGTCTCGCGGGTTCTGGCCGAGCTTGAGCTGAGAACTTCATCCGGCAGCCAATCGTTTTCACGCAGCCATGCACCAATTGCTGCAGCCGACCTGCGCCCGCGCTTGTTCAACGGGCGATCATGATCGGCAAGGGCCATACAGTCCCAACTGGATTTCGCGTGGCGCGTCAGGATCAGAGTGCGGGTCATGATGGGTGAAATGCTCTCATGTGATGCGCGGATTGTTCGGGATCACGCGCGGCACCCGAGCTAAGAGGACAGGACAGCCGTACAAGACAACCACCGGTCATGCAGGTTTGCCCTTCAGGAGTGGACAGGTGTCCATGGCAGGTCGACACATCATAAAAGTCCCGACTGTTCAGAGCGCCCACCGGGCATGTCTGGGTGCAGGGGGCGGCGCAGGTGGTGCAGGGGGACGCGCCAGGTGGTGCGGGTATGGGAATTTTGTTGGTGAAATGCAGCGCACCCCGGAATGAGATCATCATGCCGACCTCATCGTGCACCAAAGCGCCCACCGGGCTGCTGAACGTGCGTCCCGATTTCAATGCCCAGTCGATAAAGGGCGTATAGGGCGGGCCGCCAAACGGAAAATAGGCGGTGGCGGACAAATCCTGCGCCATTTGCCCCACTACACGCGACGACCAACGGTCAACCGGGTCATCACCTTGCCATTCAGGTGAGGATTTCAGGGCGGGCCAGAAAGCCCCCCCTGCACCCAACAGGATCAGCGTGCCGCCTTCCAACTGCTTGGCGTCTGTAACGCGAGGGTGCAGCGCGCCCATGATGATCAGGCCAACGTTCTGTGCAGCCTTTTCGATATCAGCATAGCTATGCACTGCCGGGTCAGAGGAGGGGGGATGGCGTTTTGTCATGTCTCCTCCGCCAAAGGTTCAGTCCGGCCGGATCAGCGATCCGGCGCCGTGTTCTGTATAAAGTTCAAGCAAGACGGCATTGGGCGCGCGTCCGTCAAGGATAACCACGGCACGGACCCCGCTGTGCAGCGCGTCCAGAGCCGTTTCGGTCTTGGGTATCATGCCGCCCGCAATAGTGCCGTCCAGCGTCATTTCTCGGATCTGACCCGCCTTCAGTTCAGTCACGACGTCCCCGGCGGCATTCTTAACACCCGAGACATCGGTCAAGAGCAGAAGGCGATCGGCCTTCAGCGCCGATGCAATGGCTCCGGCAGCGGTGTCGCCATTAACATTGAAGGTTTCACCATTTCGACCAGCACCCAGAGGGGCAATCACGGGGATTACATCATGCGCAAACAGGTCATGCAGGATTTTCGGGTTCATCTCTGCCGGGCTTCCGACAAAACCAAGGGATTCATCGGTCTGATCACAAATCATCAACTGCGCATCCTTGCCCGACAGGCCCACGGCCGAGCCGCCCTGGCCGTTGATCGCCTGCACGATGCGCTTGTTCACGAGGCCGGACAGCACCATCTCAACCACTTCAACGGTTGCTTTGTCGGTGACACGCTTGCCGTTCACGAACTCGGACTGGATATCCAGCTTATCTAGCATCGCGTTGATCATCGGACCACCGCCATGCACGACAACCGGGTTTACGCCCACCTGACGCATCAGGACGACATCGCGGGCGAAGCTTTCCATGGCTTCATCGCTGCCCATGGCGTGGCCGCCAAGTTTAATGACGACAATAGCGCCGTCGTAGCGTTGCAGGTATGGCAGTGCGCTGTTCAGCGTTGCGGCGGTGGCGATCCAGTCCCGGTTCATGTCTCTTGTCTTCATGGCTGCAGTCCCTCTGGGAACCCGTGTTAGGGCCTTTGTCCAGCTCTGCCAAGACCGGATCGCGCATAGGGCGGCACCGGTTGCCCGGATGCGGCTGTTTGTGTGTCAGCTTATCGCGCGTTTCATCGCCGGGATGTTGCTGATCAGCAGCAAATCGACGGCCAGTACGGTCAGCAAGGTGAGGCCCACCAGCGGGAACGCCATCGCGGTGAACAACCCGATTAGGACAGCCCCTTTCCACAATGGCAGCTCTGCAGGCATCGGCGGTGCAGCCAGACGGCGGGCCCGCTGCGGCCGGCGTTTAAACCACATCACAACGCCCGAGACGCAGACGAAGATGACAGACAGGCAGAACACCAGGTTCAGGACAAAGTTCCACATGCCCATCAGACCCATGTGAAACGGGATCCCAATGGCCATGGATTTTCCCATCAGCGAGTAATCCTCATACCGGACATCCGCCAGAATCTTGCCGGTAAATTGGTCCACGTGGACAGTGCGGTCGTTCACCGGATCGGTCGAGTCGCTGCTCATGCTGTCGCGGTTCAGGGTCCAGACACCGTCCTCGCCGCCGGGATAGGCCACACGAAAACGGCCTGTCATGTCCAAAGCGGTGCCAAGGGCCACAAGCGCGTCGATATCGACCTGCGTGCCCTGTGGGACACCGTCGATCCCGGCCTCGGACCCAGAAGCGGGCATGGGCGTTTGTTCCAACGCCCATGGGACATCGTTCTGGTGGCCGTGGTTCATACTGGCGTGGATGTCATCGGACAGGGGGACATTGTCCCATTTTTCGGCCGGAAAGCTGCTCCATGGCTGAACGATCATACCGCCCCAGACGCCCGCCCAGGAGAGGCCCGAGATCAGGAAGACCACCAACAGCCCGGACATCCAGAACCCAATCACAGCGTGCAGTGACCGCCACAATGCGCGGCCGCGTGCGCGCAGATTGGGCACAAAAGCGGCCAAGGTGTTTCCACGCGGCCACCACATGTAAAGACCGGTAAAGACCAAAAGCAGGCTCAGCCCCGCTGCGATTTCAATAATGCGGTCTCCGGTCGTGCCAATCAGAAGGGTCGAGTGGATGTTGTCGGCCAGATCATACCATCCGGCGCGACGATTCCAGACCTGCAGAACCTCTCCGGCGTAAGGATCGACGGCGACAAGACGCTGACCTTCTTCGGTTTTGATGCGAAACACAGTGGCCAGATTATCAGCCTTCGGACCAATCCACTCGGCAACCGTGCCGGGCACCTCGTCAAGGGCGATAAGGGCCTGTTGTGAGGCCGGTAACGCTTGCCCGTGGACATCCACGGCGATTTCTTCGCCGTCGCGACCGTCGAACTGCGTGATGAACATCATCATTAGTCCGGTTACTGCCAGAATGATCAGGAACGGGATGACGAAGATCCCTGCATAAAAGTGCCACCGCCAGGCGGCGAAATAGAATTTTTGCGCAGTAGTGTTCTGCGCCGGGGTATCCCCCAGGTTTTGGCTATCCAGTGCCATTTTTGTTCTCCGGATTCGAATACTGCCCCGCGCAGCGCGTGCACGGGTTCAAAAGTGTTGAGGTGAATCAGGAAAAGAAGGGCGGCCCCCGCGCATCATAGCGGGCGTAGAACCCGGCACTGCGATGGGTGAAATCACGATGGATCCAGCGTGGCTGGATTTTCGCCGCAAAAGGGACAATCTCACCGACTGACGGCAGGTGTGTATCCGCCGTTAGGCCCGCGAATGGGCACATTGCGCGCGAATCCGTGTCGTCGTGCACAGGATCACCGGGGTTCAGGTCCACCCATTGTTCGACTGTTCCATCGCCAGTACAGATCACCAGCAGCACTTTCCCATCACTGCCCATCGCGGGCATCCAGCCTTGCGGGATCGCGCCGGTCAGCACAACTGCCAGCAATGTAAGGATTGGGAAAATGCGGCCGATCCGGATCATTCCAGATGTCCGATGATCGAACGAAGGGTCGGAATACCGTCACCCTTTTCAGACGACGTCAGCACAATCTCAGGATATGCTGCCGGGTGCTTGGACAACGCGCCGCGAACCTGATCCAACACCTTCTGCCGCTCATTGGCCTTGACCTTGTCCGCCTTGGTCATCACGCATTGAAAGGTAACAGCGCTGGAATCCAGCAGCTTCATGATCTCGGCATCGACCGGCTTCACCCCATGGCGCGAGTCAATCAGGACAAACGCCCGTCGCAGGGTCTGGCGGCCGCTTAGATACTGTTTCAGCAGCCGCTGCCATTTTTCAACGACCTTCACCGGGGCGTTGGCGTATCCGTACCCGGGCAGGTCAACCAGATAAAGTTCGGGACCTTGTGTGAAAAAGTTGATCTCCTGCGTGCGGCCTGGAGTGTTGGACGCGCGTGCCAGACCTTTGGTGCCGGTCAGCGCATTGATCAGGCTGGACTTGCCTACGTTTGAACGTCCGGCAAAGCAGACCTCAAGCCGGTCAGGGGTCGGTAGGCCATTCATTGCGACCACGCCTTTGACAAATTCGGATTGTCCCGCAAACAATTTGCGGCCGCGTTCCAGCGCGAACTTGTCCGGGTCTTCGACCAGTGGAAAGGGTAGGGTGCTCATAACGGATGAACCTTATCGCCAACTGAAATTGCGCCGCCTCGGATAACCTCGGCGTAAACGCCGAAATCCTGATGGCCCCAGCTGTTCAATGTGCCCAGCGTATCCGCATCGCGCACGCCAGTTTCGGGATTTGCCGTTGTCGCCAAACAGCGGCGGATGCGTTCTTTGACATGAAACACGGCCTCACCGATCTGTACTTCGCGATCCAGCCAGTCGAATTCTTCCCACAGGGGCAGGCCATCGAACCAGATGTTGCCACGCCAGCGCTGGATCGACAGATTGCTGTCAAGCTTTTGCTCGACCGCGCGGTGCGATGCCATGTTGCACAGGCTGATCGAGGGGTAGTCACTGTCAGTCATGCCGCGACCCGGCACTCGGATAATCCGGGCTGACGCCGCCCGATCCGCAGGCATCAACGGCTGGACCCAGTCCAAAAAGACCTGCTGTTCCACATCCGGATTAAAAGTCAAATCCGGACGATCTGGATGTGTCAGAGTTATCGTGTCGCCGTTCAGCCGGGCCGAGATAGCCATCAGTTGCGGTGCTTTCGCCCCGCGACTGAAATTGGCGCAAGGCACCCATTGAGAACCATCCGCCTTCGACGCTTCGTGCGCGACTGCCCAAACGCGATCCCCGGGCATGGTCTGCCCGGGGGTCACTGATACGGTCTGGAGGACCTCGCGACCATGACTTTTGATCGGATGCCGCCAGATATGGGTTACCTCAGCATTCATTTGTCGTCCGTTTTGGGCGTCCGCTTGAAGCCAGATTTGATGTTGCCGAACACGTCAGGCTTATAGCCCTGACTGCGCATGATCAGGTATTGCTGCGTGAACGTGATCGTGTTGTTCGCGATCCAGTAAACGACCAGCCCGCTGGCAAAGCTGCCCAACATGAACATGAACACCCAAGGCATCCAGGCAAAGATCATCGCCTGAGTCGGGTCAGTTGGTGCCGGGTTCAGCTTTTGCTGCAACCACATCGAGATCCCCAACAGCAAAGGCAGGATACCGATGAAGATCAGTGCCATGAAGGTATCTGGTTGCGGGCCGGCAAAGGGCAGCAAACCAAACAGGTTCATGATCGAAGTCGGATCAGGTGCGCTGAGGTCTTGGAACGGGCCAAACCAGGGGGCCTGACGCAGTTCGATAGTGACGAAGATCACCTTATACAGCGAGAAGAAGATCGGGATCTGCATCAGGATCGGCAAACAGCCCGCGGCGGGGTTTACCTTTTCCTTCTTGTACAGCTCCATCATGCCCTGCTGCATCTTTTGGCGATCGTCGCCTGCGGCTTCTTTCATGGCCTCCATCTGCGGCTGAAGCTCTTTCATCTTCGCCATCGAGACGTAGGATTTGTACGCCAGAGGGAATAGGATCGCCTTGATGATCAGCGTCAGGCCAATGATCGACCAACCCATGTTGCCGATCAGGGCGTTGATGTTGTGCAGTAGCCAGAAAATCGGCTTGGTCAGGAAGTAGAACCAGCCCCAGTCGATGCTGTCGACGAACTTCTGTACACCGTCAGCCTGATACTCGCGGATGGTTTCCCATTCTTTGGCACCCGCGAACAGTTGGGTGGTGACTTCTTCAGTTGCGCCGGGCGCGACAGTCAGCGTCGGCAGAACCGTTTCGGTCTGATAAATCTTGCGGCGGGCGTCATATTTAGCCGCAGCCTTGAATGCCGATCCCTCTGCAGGGATCAGAGTGGTCATCCAGTAGTGATCGGTAAAGCCGACCCAGCCACCTTCCTTGACCTGAAAGACTTCGGCTTGCGCACGCTCATTCGGGTCAATGTCAAAGTCGCGCACATCGCCATAGTCGATCTCGTCCAGAACGCCGTCAGCCATGACCATAACGCCTTCATGTAGGATGAAGAAGTTTTTCAGATCGGGCAGGTCGCCGTCTTCGCCAATGCCGTGACGGGCCAGGATGCCATATGGGGCCATGCCGACCTCGGCCTGGGTATTGTTCTCAACCGACTGGGTGACGGTGAACATGTAGTCCTGGTCAACCTCAATAGTGCGGCGGAAGGTCAGGCCCTTGCTGTTGTCCCATTTCAGAGTGACCGGGGTATCGACCCCCAGGGTTTCGCCGTCTTCGACGGTCCACAGCGTATTAGGGCCGGGGACATCAGCACCGGCAACACCTGCGCCCGGTGCCCATCCGTACAAGGCATAGTAAGCCGATTCCGAACCAACGGGCGACAGCAGCTCGACAATGGGTGCGCCTTCTTCGATCGAAACTTTGTAATCTTTCAGGAACAGCTCATCGATACGACCGCCGGACAGGGACAGGCTGCCTTTCAGGCGGGGTGTTTCAATCTCGACCCGAGGTGCCTGGGCGTCGGGCTCGACCTCGGTTGCGTCTGTGGTTGCTTCACCAACTGTATTGGTGCCAGCAGCGCTTGGGGTCTGAACCTCTGTACCATCAGTCGCGCTGATCTCGGCAGACTCCGGTGCGGTCGTCGGCTCGGGCGGTGGAAACAGCACGAACCAAACCAGGATCACGAGAAAGCTGAGCGCGGTTGCGAGGATGAGGTTCTTGTTCTGATCGTCCATCGGGGACAGCCACCTTAAGCAGTGAAAGACACCCGCTGGGTTCAACAGAGTGCGGGCCCAAAGGTCAAGCGGAATCGCCCTGTAATTCATCACCGATTGGGGTTCTGTGGCGTTAATTCGCGCCTAAGGACGTGCCTGACGCCCGATTTTTGGCATTCCGTTGAGTTTGTTTTGATGTGCGGCCATCCAGTCCAACGTCTTTTCAAAGGGCATGGGCTTTCCAATTCCAAACCCCTGCACGTGATCGCAGCCCAGTTGCGCCATCAAGGCATGCTCGCCTTGTGTTTCGACCCCCTCGGCCAGGGTTTCGACATTCAGTCGCTCCGCCATAGTCAAAATCGCGCTGACCAACTGCTGCTGGCTTGCGTCCCGATCCGCCTTTGCCACGAAGGACCGATCGATTTTCATGCGTGAGACGTCAAAGCGCTTGATCGACGCTATGGAGGCGTGGCCGGTGCCGAAAACATCGAGGTCAATGCAGCAGCCGAGCTTGGACATGCTTATTACGTTGCGGGTGATAACGTCATCGGGCCGCCTGGAAAACACTGTTTCAAGAATCTCGACGGTCAATCTGTCGGGCGTCAGGTCATTTTGATCCAGCTCCCATTTCAGACGGTCGATCAACGCCGGGTCGCGCAGCTCTTCTGATGAGAAATTCACGCCGATCCGAGGCACGACGACACCGGCACGGTTCCACTGGCGCATGGCGGCGAAAGCGTGATGGCGCATCACCTGACCCAAGCGTTCCATCAGATCGGCTTGTTCTGCAAAAGGCAGGAAAACCGGCGGTCCCAGCACGCCTTTCTGTGGGTGTTCCCAACGGGCAAGCGCCTCGAACCCGGTAACGTGGCCGGTGTCGGTGGAAATCTGCGGCTGAAACCATGGGCGGATTTCGCCACTATCCAAGGCCGCAATAAACTCATTGCGCAGGTTGGCACGCACGCGTGCCCGCCGCTGCGTTTCAGATGAAAAGGCGCGGATGGTTGCAGGACCGTTCCTTTGTGCTTCGGCCAAGGCCGCGTTGGCGGCATCGATCCACTCGGCAAAGGTGACGTCGGGCAAAGTGGATTGCAGACAAAACCCGATTGAACATGACATGTAAACGCTGGTGCCATTTAGCATGATTGGCTCATCGACGGCGGCCTGAATGCGCCCCGACATCTGAATGCAGGCCTCCAGATCCAGATTCTGCGCGGCGTGCAGGCCGATTGCGATCTTGCCCTGGTCCAGCCCAGTGGCAATGTCATTTGAGCGTATGACCGAAAGTACCCGGCTGCGGAATTGGTCAGCCATTACGTTCCCGGCCGCATTTCCGTGCAGATCAAGACACTCAGAAAACCCGTCCAATTCAACAATCATACAGGAGGCTTCGTGGCCAGTGAGCTGATTTTCCGCAAACAGCGTTTCCATCTGGGCCTCAAACCTGTCGAGAGGAAGGAGGCCGTAACTGTCTTTTTCCCGATTGCTGGCCTTGTGCGCGGTCGATACCGCGGCGAACACAAGCGGCAGGGTAAGTGCCACGACAACCAATACCCGCTCACCACCAATCCAATACGCGGCCAGACTGATCGCAGGCGCGAAGGCCAAGGCGGGCGGACCGCTTAGCACCATGGCAAGAGAGTCAAAAATTCTGCTGACTGAGATATGTTTCCACATCGGATCTTCGGGCCTCTACCTTGCGTTTGAAACGCTCAGGTCGACCCTAGGAAACCAATCTGAGTCACTCGTTAACGGAGCTGCGGAATTTCGCCCGAATTTTCGTCATTTTCATTCGGTTTGAGTGCAAGATTTTGAAAATCAAACAATTTTGGGTCCAAAAGATGCGACGGACGCGCCTTTGTCAGGGCCCGGAACATCACTTGGCGGCGTCCGGGGCTGTTCTTTTCCCACTGATCCAAAATCTGTTTGACCTGCTGACGTTGCAACCCATCCTGACTGCCGCAGAGGTCGCAGGGGATAATCGGATAGTTCATCGAAGTCGCGAATTTCTCGCAATCGGCCTCAGCCACATGGGCGAGGGGGCGGAAGACGAACAAATCGCCTTCTTCGTTCACCAGCTTGGGCGGCATGGTGGCCAAGCGACCGCCGTGAAACAGGTTCATGAAGAACGTCTCGAGGATATCGTCGCGGTGGTGGCCCAGTACGACGGCCGAGCATCCCTCTTCCCGCGCAATGCGGTACAGGTTACCTCGGCGCAGGCGCGAACACAGGGCGCAAAAGGTGCGGCCCTGCGGAACCTTGTCCATGACGATGGAATAGGTGTCCTGATATTCGATGCGATGCGGAACGCCCATGCGTTCCAGAAACTCAGGCAGGACGGTGGCCGGAAATCCGGGTTGACCCTGATCCAGATTGCAAGCCAGCAAATCAACGGGCAGCAGGCCGCGCCATTTCAGCTCATAGAGAACTGCCAGCAGGGTATAGCTGTCCTTGCCGCCCGAGAGGCACACCAGCCAGCGGGGCGGTTTGCCGTCTTTGTCATGTGCGGAAACGTCCACCATCCCGTACTGCTCAATGGCTTCGCGGGTCTGGCGCACGATGCGTTTGCGCAGCTTTTTGAACTCGGTGGTCGAGGGCGCGCCGGCAAAGAGCGGGTGGATATCGTCTGCTTCGTCAAACATGCGCAGCCCCTACAGCAGTTGAGGCAACCGGGCAAGTGGCCGGGTCAGCCCAGGCGTGCCAGCAAGGCGTCCGAATCCAGCCCGGACACGGATCCGGGGATGCGGCCGCTGTTGCCTAAAAGCCTTGTGGCGATGAACCCATCTGCAACGGCCGCGGGTGCGCGACGCAATAGCTGAGCGGCTGTCAGCAGCAATGCTGTACGTTCGGCAAACCAACGGGCTTCACTCTCAGGCGGCAGCCCGGGCCACCGATCACGATGCTCCTTGAGCGCGGCGTCAAAGCCGTGGTCGACACCCGTTGCTATATCCAGTTCGGCCTGCAGGACCTCAGCGGCCAGCGGGTCGCGAGAAAGGCTGCGCAGAATGTCGAGACAGATCACATTGCCCGACCCCTCCCAAATACCGTTCAGCGGGGCTTCGCGATACAGTAGGGGCAGGGGCGTGTCTTCGACATAGCCCATGCCACCCAGCACCTCCATTGCCTCAACGACTACGGCCGGGCACCGCTTGTTACTCAGGAACTTGGCCAGGGCGACACCGATACGGGCAAAGGCCTTGTCTTCGGGTGACTGGCCGTCGAAGGCTTGCGCGACGCGCATCCCCAGCGTCAACGCGCCCTCCCAGTCCAACACGAGATCCGCCAGAACAGCGCGCATCAGAGGTTGGTCGATCAACCGGCGCTGAAAAGCGCTGCGGTGGGCGACCCAATGATGCGCTTCGCTGAGGGCTGCGCGCATCAGGCCTGCCGGGGCGACGGCCGTATCCAGCCGGGTGTGATGGACCATCTCGATAATTGTCCGAACACCCGCGCCTTCGTCGCCTAATTGGTAAGCCAGTGCATCGTGATATTCGATTTCGGACGAGGCGTTGGATTTGTTCCCCAGCTTGTCTTTTAGTCGCATCAGGTGAATGGCGTTGCGGTCACCGTCCAGCCAGCGTGGGACGAGAAAACAGGTCAGCCCACCGGGCGCCTGTGCCAGCGTCAGAAATCCGTCCGACATCGGGGCCGAGCAGAACCACTTGTGCCCGCGCAGACGCCAGTGCTCGCCGTCTCGAGTAGCGATGGTGGTATTGGCGCGCACGTCCGAGCCGCCCTGCTTTTCGGTCATTGCCATGCCCAATGTGGCGCTGGATTTTTGTTCGACCGGTTTAGTCTTCGGATCATAGCTGCGCGCCATGAGCTTAGGCCGCCACTCGGAGGCGATCTGTTCATTGGCCCCAAGGGCCGGGATCGCCGCATAGGTCATGGTCAATGGGCAGCAATGGCCGGGCTCAACCTGGCTGGCCAGATACATCATCGCGGCGTGGGTCGTGTGGCCGCCCGACTGACCGTCCCAGGCCAAGGCCGCATAGCCGGCAGATTGGCTGATCTGCATCATCTCATGATAGGCGGGGTGAAACCGTACCTCGTCCAGGCGCCTACCGCCCTGATCGAACAATCGAAGTTCGGGGACGTGCCTATTGGTCTCACGCCCCAGCTCACGGGTTTCCACCCGTCCCAACGTTTCCCCGTAAGCCGCCAAAGGCGCTTCGCGACCGCCCGTGAAATGCACGGCGTTTCGCAGAACAGGATCTGAAGACCAGAGGTTAGAATCCCCGCGCACAGGCGGCTGATTCAATACGTCATGTGTCGGAAGGGAATGGCGGGCGTCGGATGTCATCTGAACCTCGGGCAGTACGGGTTCAAGTGTTCAGCGCATGTCCGAATGGGTCAAGGCTGACGGAGGGTCATAAAGATCAGCTGTCGTCTTCCTTGCGGTTGGGTACGGGGTCGTACCCATCGCCGCCCCAGGGGTGGCATCGGCCAATCCGCCGTGCAGCCAGCCAGCTTCCCTTGATGGCCCCGTGCTTTTCCAGTGCTTCCAGCGCATAGGCCGAGCAGGTGGGCTGGTATCGGCAATTGAAGCCAACCCAGGGACTGAAGACCAGTCGATAGGCCCTGATAGGCAGTGCCACGATATGAGAGAAGAGGGTCATTTCCGCCCGCTGTGCACTTTGCGAAGCGCATAGCGCAGATCGTCCAGAAGTGCCTCATAGGGTCTCGCGGCTGTGGTTTCGGCCCGACCAATCAGGACGTAATCCCACCCGTCATGGCCATTGACAGGCAGAACAGCCCGCGCGGCCTCGCGCAACCTGCGTTTGGCGCGGTTGCGTGCTACGGCATTGCCAACCTTTTTGGAACAGGTAAAGCCTACCCGAATTCCGGTCGCCTCGTCCGGGGCACGTTTGCGAGCCTGCACCATCATCGAGGATGTGCCCTGCCTGCGGGCACGCGCTGCCTTAAGGAAATCAGATCGTTTCCTGAGAACGGTCAAAATTTCCGGCGCGCAAACGGACGCCGCCGGGGGCGTTTCCCCGGGCTGGTTCTTACCATCCACGAGGGGCCTCCGGCGGCGTCATGTTCATAACCTGATCGGTGAGCGGTTTACGCGCTCAGCGACTTGCGGCCGCGTGCGCGGCGCGAATTCAGGATTTTGCGACCGGCCTTAGTGGCCATGCGCGCGCGGAAACCGTGGCGGCGTTTGCGAACCAGGTTCGAAGGCTGATAGGTGCGTTTCATCGCTCCGTCTCCAATCTATGCGGTCGGGTGCAGCGCGGATTCGCCTGCCCGTGGTGTTCGAAGCCCGTCCTCTACTGGGTAGTGGGGGGTAAGTCAAACCCCTAGGTGGGGGTTTTCGTGGCTTTTGCAACAATTCTGTAGTCGGGTCGGACAAAACGTTTCAAAACAGCGGGATTATCGCCCCAAACCCTCACATTCCTTACCAAAAACATCAAGGCAGCGTGAGCCCCCTGTTGCGTAGGGCGCAAGCAGCGCATGTTGGGGGCAGAATGAAACGTAAGAAACCGGACAGCCTTATGAGCGAAACGACTCAGGCACCGCGCAATGGGTTGGCGCGGCATATTCCATTGCTGGTGATTCTCGCCGTCGCTGCGGTGGGGTTCTTCACACTGGGCGACTACCTGACTTTTGAGACGCTGCGCGACAATCGTGAGGCGCTATTGACCTGGCGCGACGCCAACTATTGGGCAATGGCTGCAGCTTTCGTTGGCATTTACATTGTCATCGTCGCGTTTTCGCTGCCGGGTGCCGCAGTGGCGTCAATGACCGGCGGGTTTCTTTTTGGCCTGTTCGCCGGAACCATGTTCAACGTGTTTGCGGCAACCATCGGAGCCTCTGCTATCTTTCTGGCGGCACGCTGGGGGTTGGGCGAATCCCTGACCAAACGGCTTGAGTCCTCGGAAGGGACGATCAAGAAGCTGAAAGACGGGCTACGCGAGAATGAGATATCGGTGTTGTTTCTATTGCGTCTTGTTCCCGTTGTGCCGTTTTTTGTGGCCAACTTGGTGCCTGCGCTGGTTGGCGTGAGGTTCCGCAACTTCCTGATCACCACCGCGCTAGGCATTATCCCGGGCGGAATTGTCTACACATGGATCGGTGTCGGGCTGGGTGGTGTGTTCGATCGGGGCGAAACACCTGATGTATCGCTGTTATGGGAACCATTTGTGATTGGCCCGATCATCGGCTTGTGTGTGCTGGCCACGCTGCCAATTGTCATCAAATCTCTGCGTGGCCGAAAGGACCGCTGAAATCATGCAAGAATTGAAAACCGACATCCTGGTGATTGGCGCCGGGTCCGGGGGGCTGTCAGTCGCTGCTGGCGCCAGCCAGATGGGGGCCAATGTGATTCTGCTGGAAGGTCACAAGATGGGTGGCGATTGCCTCAACTTCGGCTGCGTCCCTTCCAAGGCTCTGATTGCCAGCGGCAAGGCAGCATACGGTCAGGCACATTCTGCCGCGCTGGGCGTGGCTGACATGGTGCCGCAGGCCGACTACGCCGCCGCCAAAGACCACGTTCACGATGTTATCGCTCAGATCGAGCCGATGGACAGTCAGGAACGGTTTGAAGGTTTCGGCGTAAATGTGATCCGGGAATTCGGCAGCTTCGTCTCTCCGACACAGGTGCAGGCGGGCGACAACATGATCACCGCACGGCGCATAGTGATCGCGACGGGCTCTTCGCCTTTGGTGCCTCCGATTCCGGGATTGGATCAGGTGCCATTCTATACCAATGAGACGATCTTTGACCTGCGCGACAAGCCTGAACATCTTTTGATTATTGGTGGCGGACCGATCGGGATGGAGATGGCGCAAGCGCATGTCCGACTGGGCTGTAAGGTCACGGTTGTCGAAGGCCTGAAGGCGCTGGGCAAGGATGACCCCGAGGCCGCCGCGGTCGTTCTGAACAGCTTGCGCGCCGAAGGTGTGGTTATTCATGAACAGGCTATGGTCGCCCAGATTCGCGACAACAAAGGGGCCATAGAAATTGTGACCGAGGCGGGTGAGATCTATTCGGGGTCTCATTTGTTGTTGGCCGCCGGGCGTAAGGCCAACACAGACCGTTTGAACTTAAAGGCTGCCGGGATTGAACCAACCCGCAACGGGATCAAGGTCGATGACGCGCTGCGCACGACGAATCGCAGAGTTTACGCCATTGGCGACGTCGCTGGTGGTCTGCAATTCACTCATGTCGCTGGATATCACGCAGGGATCATTATCCGTTCTGCGTTGTTTGGCCTGCCCTCGAAGGCAAAAACCGCACATATCCCTTGGGCGACCTACACCGACCCGGAATTGGCGCAGGTGGGCCTGAACGAGGCTCAGGCTCGTGAACAACATGGTGACAAGGTCGAAATCGCGCGCTTTGACTATCACCATAACGACCGGGCAATCTCTGAGCGGAAAACCAAAGGGTTCATTAAGGTCATGGTCGTAAAGGGTCGGCCTGTGGGGGCCACAATCGTAGGGCATCAGGCCGGAGAGCTGATCAACTTGTGGTCGCTTGCGTTGGCCAATAACCTGAAGATGGGTCAGATCGCTGCGATGGTTTCGCCCTATCCGACGATCGGAGAGCTTAACAAACGGGTGGCGGGTGCCTATTTCTCGCCAAGGCTGTTTGAGAATCAGATGGTTAAACAAGTGGTCAGGTTCGTCCAACGCTGGATGCCCTAGCCAAGAAGGGAGAGCAGATTGAATTCGCTGTCGGGCCGATTTCTGATCCTGACGACAGTCTTCGTGATGTTGGCCGAGATTTTGATCTTTGTTCCTTCAATCGCGCGCTTTCGCGAAGACTTCCTGCTGAACCGGCTTGAGCGCGCGCAGATCGCGTCCTTGGCGCTGCTGGCTGACGATATGCTGGCCGAAGACCTTGAGGCCGAACTGCTGGCCAACGCGGGTGTCTATAACGTCGTGCTGCGCCGCGATGAGGTGCGCCAGCTTATGCTGTCTTCGCCGATTCCGGAACAGATCACCAAGACCTACGATCTGCGCGACGCAGGGCCCTGGGTGTTGATCCGCGACGCGCTGGCGCGATTGTTCACTACTGAGAACGAAGTCATCCGCGTTATTGGCGAACCCGTCAAAGGGGCAGGTCTGCTGATTGAAGTCACCATAGAAAGCATGCCGCTGAGAATGGCGATGACGGATTACGGCCTGCGCATTCTGGGGCTGTCCTTCGTAATTTCCATCATCACCGCGTTCTTTTTGTTTTTGGCCGTGCGCGTCGTTTTGGTGAAACCGATCAAAAGTGTTGTTGGTTATATGCAGCGCTATGCAGGGGCACCCGAAGACGCACGAGGAATCATCTCGCCCAACTCCAAAGTGACCGAACTTCGCGAGGCCGAGGAGGCGCTGCAGCAATTGCAGACCGAGCTGACGCAGGCCTTGAAGCAACGTGAACGGCTGGCGCAACTGGGCGGCGCGGTGGCCAAGGTCAGCCACGATTTGCGGAACATACTGACTTCGGCACAGCTCTTCACCGACCGGATTGAGACCAGCGATGATCCCTTGGTGCGACGCATGGCGCCCAAGCTGGTGAACTCGATCACACGGGCAGTGTCGTTGTGCGAAAGCACGTTGGCCTTCGGACGCGCAGAAGAACCTGCGCCGACACTGACCATGGTGCGCATGCAAGATGTCGCCGCAGATGTCGTCGCCAGCGAACAGCTGGCTGTTGCAGATGCCTGCGTCGAGATCGTGAACGACGTGCCCAAAGACCTTGTGGCCCGGGCCGACCCAGAGCAGATATTCCGTGTCATGATGAACCTTGTGCGCAATGCGCGCCAGGCCTTGGTGGCATCCGGGAAGCCGGGAAACATCACGATCGCCGGCTGCGAATATAAAGACGACTGGTGCGTCGAGATCAGGGATGACGGCCCCGGATTACCGCCCAAAGCACGTGAGAACCTGTTCACTCCATTTCAGGGAGGGGTGCGTAAGGGAGGCTCTGGGCTAGGGCTTGCCATCGCGCAGGAGCTGGTGCGTGGGCATGGCGGAGACCTGATACTGGCGCATACCGGGCCCGAGGGGACAACCTTTGAAATCAGGCTTCCGCGGGGCGATGGGACTTTTTGAAAACTTTTTGAAGAATCGACTTGCGTGTCCCGAACACCGGGTCTAAATACCGCCTCACCAACGCGGACCGATAGCTCAGCTGGATAGAGTACTTGACTACGAATCAAGGGGTCGGGGGTTCGAATCCTCCTCGGTCCGCCATTTATATCTGATTTTATTAGATAAAATGACGGTTTAGTCCAGCTACCCACCAACTTACCCACCTTTTGAGTTGGATGTTTCTTTCGCCGTTTGTCCTGCAATTCAAACTTCTTTGCTTGATCTTGGCTGAACACGATCGAACCATGCCCGAGATAAGATTTAGGTTTTCCATACAATCTTTGGGAGTCAAAGTAAGTTTTGGATAAAAGCTTAGGTTGAACTCAATCAACTACTAGCGATAGTTGCCACGAAACTTTGAGTTGGACCGATTGAGAATGCCGATCATACTTTTCGTTGTATTGTCCCTGTTCATTGCGTGTGTGTTTTTGGTTCTTTGGATGCGGTGGCGCATGCGAGCATCCAAGGCGCGTTTTGCCTTTACGGTCGTTTCAACGATGCTGACCTGTCTTTTATTAGGTCTGTCCGCAATGTCTTCGAGTTTACCAACGGCAATTGTGTCAAAAGCATCAGAGGCAATAGGTTTGGTGCCTATTGAAAGTAGCGCACCTTCTTATCTTGCTCTCTTACTTTCAATAGTAGCGATTTTCTCTATCTATCGTTTTGGGTCCACCGCGGTAATAAATTGGGAAGCGCCGCAACGGGTTTCAGAAACCGACTTAGCTGAAAAGTACCTCGACAACAGCATAGCGGCCTTGTTCATCGAGCAAACAAAACTCTTTTATCGTGGGCAGCCTGATCCATTGGCTAGCGACGCCGTGGCGAATTGGAAAGAGAAAGTCTCTGAACCTCCTGCACCGGTGCCAACCAGTATTCTATTGAGAGATATGTTCGTGGAAGCATTGAGAAATGGAATACACATTCCTGACGACGGATGGAGAGAGGAGGGCAGGCTATGGGTCGGCAAAATTCTAGGTTTACGTGATCACGATACCGAAGAAGCTCTTGTACTCATTTGCGATAGTAAACCTAATACAAGGTCTTTGGAAAATAGACTTGAATCGTTAATGCAACGGTACGGTTCGATCGAAGACTTCAGCCTTTATGCGCTCTACATGTCCGACAGTCGACGAGAGGAAAAGTTGGGCACTCTGGAAATATGCAGGCAATCAATTCGCGTTTTGTCTTCGAGAGAACTAATCTTGATGAACCTGGAGCTTGTCAATTACGCCAGATTGATAATTGAAGCATTTGAGGAAACACAAGTTGGTGGGACAACTGCCACACTCAAAAACTCTTACGTTGAACTCAATGTACTTAGCAACAATGACGATAGTCAGCCAGAAGCTCTGGCCGAGAAAATTGCGACTTGGCTTAACGATACATCAGGAAAACAAATAGCCATCACAGGCGAGTATGGACAGGGCAAGAGCACTGCCTTGCTCAAGTTTTGTTACGACTGGGCTAAGCGCTTTGTCGAGACACAAGAACTAAATGAACGTGTGCCTTTGCTCATTGAACTACGTGGACAAAGCCCATCTGAAACGGACCCGCTTGGCTTCCTCTCTAATTGGTGCACACGATACGGGCTATCTCCAAGACAAGTTCACAACCTCATTAAGTCAGGCGACGCGGTCGTGATTTTTGAAGGCTTTGATGAACTTCGCAATTCAGGTCAAGCGTACTACAGACACCAACATTTCAACGCACTTTGGAAGTTTGCATTCCCCGGTACGAAAGTCCTGTTTACCGGACGCCCCAACTTCTTTTTGGATCAAGCAGAAGCTAACCGAACACTTCGCAATCAAGAAGCCCGCAAACTAGGCGGCGACTTGTACACGGACATCTGGAAACTTGAAAAACTTACTGCACCGCAGATTTCAGAGGCCTGTCGAAATTATGACCCGGCAGTTGCCAATGGAATTGTAGGGGCAGTTGAAAAAAATCGCGATTTCTTGGACATCGTATCACGCCCCTCAATGCTTCCTGTCGTCGCCACCATATGGAACGAAATTGAAGACTTGCAGGCTGGTGGCAACCAACTCACGGGCGCAGCTTTGATCGAGAAGTACATTCAAGCTGTTTTCGCCAGAAAAGAAGCCGAGCTAGAGCGAGATCAGAAGAAGCTTGATGCACCTACCGGGTCAAGATACCTCGTGCTTCCTAAGCAAATTCGGGAATTCCTAACTATCTGTGTGGCATGGCGGATGTCTGGCCTCAGATTAAAGAACACTATTCCTCGTTCTGAAATTACGGAAATGATTAGGGAAATCTATGACCACTTGCTTGCACTTTCCAAGTCGCTTGGTGTCTCCGCTGAAATTGCGGAGGGGATGATTGATTTCGACAAGCGGTACAAAAATGAAAGCACAGCAGAACGCATTGAAGCAATCGCTGAGGAAATTTGCAGTTCAGGTTTGTTAGTGCCAGATCCGGCTGGTGGATCAAGTAACTTGCGTTTCCCCCACAAGCAGTTTTTTGAATTCCTAATTGCGAAGGCCGTCGCAATAAAAAGCAACTCTGCAGTAAAAGGTGCAGGTCAGTTGCTGGACAAGTGTTCCTCAGAAGCGAATCTCAGTACTAGGTTAATCAGCGAGCCGAATTCTGTGGTTTATTTGACGGAGTGTGTGGGGCCGAACATGCAGGCTGTCGCAACTCCATGGCAGAGATTCCTATTAAGGTTGTATGTGGCTCAGTTAATCTTTGCACATCAGTTCATACGCCTCGCTTTTAGAAGGAAGTCAAAAAGCAGTGAAGAAGTGTTCCGCAGGCAGTTTGCCCGTGTAAAAACACAGTCTGAACGTTTGCGGGCAATGGAGAGGCTCACTCGGATGGCTTTTCTGCTTACCGGGCCAGTGGTGGTATTCTGGATCTTGTTGATTGTGGGTATTGGTTTCTTTGAAATTCAGAGCCGTGATCTTATTGGTAATCTTCGTGATGCCTTAGAAACCCATCCTTTCAGCATTTTTGCAATAGCGCTTCCTATTTCTATGGCCGCTGTATCTTCCAACTTTCTTACTGATGATAAGTTGCCAAGAGTGGTGTTTGCATTCTTAAACGCTCATTGGGAGAGATCTGGCGAGTTCCCAAAATCTCGACTTGGAGAACTTCGCCTAGCTTTGACATCTTTGAGTCGTGGGCAGGTGCAGTTTTCGGCTGAACATAAAGACACAACAGATTATGAACGTTTTCTTTACCCTGCAGCTGAACTAGGAAATGGTTTAGACTAAACTCAGGGTACTGTTTGTGGGACGTATCTTGCATGGTCGTAGAAGCCACAGGCCTGCAAAAAGCGGTGTTTATCCGCTTCCGCCGTTAGAGCTATTTCCATTGCATTTAGTTGAATTGAAGCGTCTGTGCTCATCGCCGCAATCCGCATGCACTCGCTTCTGACCGCATGATAAAACGCCAGTGTCTCGCCAACCGATGCCGCGATATCAGATTGTTTTGCTTCCGACAAAAGGCGATCTGTCAGTTTGTCAAAGAGGCGTTGGGCGTGTCTGGCGGATATTCCTAGTAGCGCTCCGATTTGCCCAAGAGGTGCACCCCATAGCGACATGCGGTGGACAACAACCAACCTAAACTCGGTGACGTATTCGACGTCATGGAATTCTACCTTCGCAGTGTCTTCTTCGGATACTGGTTCAATGCCGCTTGCACCCGGGTTCAAAACTATACGCGAAAAACTTGTGGCCATCCGTCTGGGGTGAGCGGCAGGGTGGGGAAATGCGTGGTCCAAGCGAATTTGGCGATCTTCCCGAACGGCTGCTTCGATTTCTCTGTCTATGCGGTCTAACGCTTCCGGTGACCGTTCCGGATACTGCATGACGGAGCGTTGTATTTGCTTGTGTACATGCTGCATCCGCCGACCTTCTGTGAAACCGCCCTTTGGTGTTTTCCTGTGAGGAATTTGACCTGAGGTTGGGTCTCGTTCTTGGTTTGTTTTACCCATTTCGTTTCTCTCGGTGGCCAGTGCGTTTCAGATTGCATTTAGCCTTTGTGCAGCGCTCAGAATTGCACCCGGGTTCAAATGTCGAAGTCCAAACGGGCGATGATCCAGCCTAAGGCTAAGAACGCCGGATAGAACAACAACCAACCCACATATGTCAGGTAGCGGACCAACGATTTTTCATTCCGATGGATAAGCGACAATATCGCGTCTTCATCGCCGCCGAGAGCTTCGCGATATGTGCTTGGAATGATAATCTTGCTGTATGCGGTATGGCCGACCAGCAAATACAATACTGTGGCAAGTGCTATCATGACATTCATGGTTTTCTCCAAATTTGTTGGTCGCTTTGATGGAACTTTGAACCCGGGTGCAAATCGGGCGCTTTCTCTGACAGGTTTTCCCGTTTGGATGTTAATTCAATGATGGCAGTGCAGGGCGCGAGCGGTGTGTAAGAGCTGGTGATTAGATGTGCGGCAAACTCAGCAGCAGGGAGTGTGTGAAATTGGGCGGTTCTTGGTGCAGACATTGCAGCAGGTTGGCTCGTGCCTTGGAATTTCTGCTGCAAACTTTGCGGCAAGGGTGCAGCAGACTTAGCAGCAGGTTTCTGAATTACTCGCCTCGAAACCTAAGCACATTGGACGCTTCAGTATTCGCGCTCCGGAACCGAGTAGCGTCCCCGCGAGCGTGACCGGGCCGTTTACTGCTTTTGTATTCAATAACTTCGTAGTCTTTGCCCTTCTCCCAAAATCTCGGGTCGTATGTTGGTGCTTTGGGTTTGCCAAGATGTTCGGTCGGCAGCATCGTCAATCGCCATTCCGGTGACAGTGCATTGCCTTCGATGCCCTTTTTGTGTCGTTGGGTGCATACGATCCACCCCTTGGCCTGCAAGTCTGCCAATGCTGTGGCTGCTGTCTTAGCGGCAACACCCATTTCTGCTGCTAGTGTCCGGGTGGACAGCGCGACAATGCCGTTGTTATTGAAATTCAATCTCTTGCCTTCATAGCGACATCGGACTTTGAGATGCATGTACGCTGCTTGTGCCGTGGAGCTTAGCGGACATTATCGGTGTGACGAAAAAGTAGCGGAGGATCCAGAGGCTCAGTTCAAGATGATTGCAGTCACCTATGCCACCGGAGACATGGATGAGGTTGATCAGGTGATAAACTACCTTGCTTTTATACGTCGTATGAAAAAACAGGTTATTTATGAATTGGGACACTGGAGTGATAAGGACCCAGATCGGCGATGATACAACCAGAGATCGCTTCACATAACACCCGTTCAACGACGTTCGCGGTTTGTTGCCGAGGCGTCGAACATCCATGGGTTGGAGAACTCCGGGCTCTGTGACGGACCGGCAGCGCCCGGATTGACGTCAAACTTCTAACTGTTGTCTTCCTCGCTTTCACCCAAACATGTTGATCCATCGGATCACCATCGGTGAAAGGCAGATCAGCAGAAGAACGGGCATCATACACATGGCCATAACAGCTGACATCTGCACTGGTAGTTTGTTGGCCTTTTCCTGTGCCCGAAGTTCGCGATCCACACGCATGTCGGTGGCAAACCTCCGTAGAGAAGCAGAAATGCTGGTACCGTATTGGTTGGATTGCAGGAAGGCGTTCGCGAAAGAGTTTACCTCATCAATGCCGACGCGTTCCGCCATGTCCATAAAGGCGGCTTGGCGCTCTTTGCCAGCTTGCAGTTCCAGTTGGAGTATCGTGAATTCTTGCGAAATTTCCGGTGCTGCGTGCGCCATTTCATGCGACACACGCACCATCGCGGCGTCAAATCCTAATCCTGCCTCTATCGCTACTTGCAACAGGTCCAGCGCATTTGGAAGACTGTGTTCAATGGCCTGACGGCGCTTTCTAATACGGTACCGCAGCCACAGAGCAGGGCCGTAGAATCCGACTACCATCAGCGCGGTGACAATCTGCAATGCATTTACCCAGGAGATGCTCTGCAAAAGACTGGCAATACCAAGCTGAACCTGAATTTCTAACGGTAAAGCCAACGCCGTAACGAAAGCGGCCGGTAGCACGAACCCCATAACCACACGAAACAAATAGAAAGTGCGGATGGCGTGTTTGCGCTGAATACCAGCCTGCTTAAGCATTCTGCCAATTCTGGAACGCTCACGTTTCGACGAGGGCACAAAAGCCTTTAGAAGACCGTGCGGGTCGCTGTTATCCCCCTGGATGAGGTCGAAATCTGCGCCATGCCCCCGAGAAATTGATCCGACCCGCATCCGGCGTGCAGCCGTGTCATCAGTTGCGGTCATGCCGGAAATCCCGAGGATTACAAAGAATACGCTTACGGCGATCCCGCCCAGCACGAGATACTGAAGGGGAAGATCTTGGCTGTTCAGAAAACCTTGAATAAATTCCATTTTTCCGCTCCCTCTCAGAATTTGAACTTTACGAGCCGTTTCAGAATAAGCCCTTGAGCAATTGTCAGGCCGATGATCGCACACGCGAAATAGGGAAATAGCGGATCATTTCGCACATCGCCGTAGAACGTAGGTGTGGACATCTCGATTGAGAAGTAGATGAACACCGGCAAGACCGTAAGAATAAGGCTGCTAAGACGGCCCTCGGCAGAGATTGCCTTGATCTTTTTTTGCATGGTTTGCCGGTCGCGGATGACTTGGGACAAAATGCTTAGGACACGTGCAAGGTTGCCGCCGGTTCCGTGCTGAATACCGATGCTGACCGCAAGATAGTTTGCGTCCTCTGTTCCGACACGTTTCGAGAAATCCTGAAACGCCGTTGCGACGTCGTCGCCGTAGTTAATTTGGTCTTGAATAATGCCAAACTCGGAACCTATCGGATCCGGAAGATCCGATGCCACATTCCCGACCGTTACAGCCACCGGGTGTCCGACCTTCAGGCCACGGGCCATAAGGTCCAATGCATCCGGCAACTGTTTTGTCAGTTTCCTGGATCGGGCATCCTTCATGGCGATCAGTACCAGCACCGGGAGAATAACGGCCAGAAAGCCGCTAAGAACTGCGGCAATTTCCGGGGCTAGGAGCCGGGATATTGCAACGAAGGCCGCTAGGGCTACACAAGTGGCTGTAAGGACTATCCAGATCGGATTGATCGTCAGCCCGGCTTGGACAAGCAGACGGCGAAAGCGCGCGATCAAACTGGGTTTTTCGCCAGGAGCCATCATTGCAGGGTCGCGTAACAATTGCAGAACCTGATCGGTCGAGGCGCCCCCCTGGATCAGCTTCATGCGCCGGTTTCTGGCCTCGCTGAGGGATTCCTTGCGCAGGAAAAGCTGCTGTAATCCTTCGTATGCAAGAAGAATTCCAAGGAAAATCGAAATGTAGAACAGAATGTTCAGGGTGTTCGGTTGCAGGTCAATCATAACGACATAGCCCCACGAATAAACATGTTGGTATCTACGTTGACCCCTGCGGCAACCAACTGATCGAAGCATTTTGGCCGAATACCCGTAGGCAGGAATTCCCCAAGAATCTGCCCGTCCTCCGACTTGCCGCGACGTTTGAAAACAAAAATGTCCTGCATGGTGATTGTGTCATCTTCCATGCCGGTAATTTCCGAAATGCTGACGACTCTGCGGGAGCCGTCGCTAAGGCGGCTGAGCTGGAGTACAATCTGTATCGCCGAAGCAATCTGTGATCGGATGGTTTTCATCGGCAAGTCAGTGCCAAGCATTGTTACCATCTGCTCAACCCGGCTTAGTGAATCACGCGCCGAGTTTGCGTGAACGGTAGTCATAGACCCGTCATGGCCCGTATTCATGGCTTGAAGCATGTCAAAACACTCTGACCCACGAACTTCTCCTACGATGATGCGGTCAGGCCGCATCCTCAGGGCATTGCGAACTAGGTCACGTTGGGTGATTACACCTTGCCCTTCAGCATTCGGAGGGCGGGTTTCAAGACGAACAACGTGGCTTTGCTGAAGCTGAAGTTCGGCAGCGTCTTCGATAGTAACAATACGCTGATTGCCATCGATAAACGACGATACAGCGTTCAGCATGGTTGTTTTGCCCGTGCCAGTGCCGCCTGAAATGAGAATATTCAACCTTGCTTCGACAAGGGCCGCAAGGAGTTTGGCTGCCTGATCATTCATGCTGTTCTGATCAACAAGCTTTTTTATTGTCAGCGGGTTGCGGGAGAATTTGCGAATTGACAAAGCTGGTCCATCGACGGAACACGGCCGAATAATTGCGTTAACGCGGCTGCCGTCTTCCAAGCGCGCATCAACCCAGGGCTGAGACTCATCGATACGCCGACCAACTTTGCTGACGATCTTGTCGATAATCCGCAGCAAGTGACGTTCATCGCGGAAGCGAACAGTAGAAAGCTCCAGAAGACCAAAGCGTTCGACGTAAACCTGATCAAAAGAGTTTACGAGAATATCGTTGATAGTCGGGTCTTCCAGCAACGGCTCCAATGGCCCCAGACCCATAACTTCGTGAATAAGCTCATCAACCAGCGCAGTGAAAGCCTCAGAGCGCATGTGCAGGTTTTCAGCCTCGATCAGACCGGTTACCAAAGATGCGATCTGGCGCTTCAATTCCGATCGTTCAACCTTATCGATAACTGAAAGATTGAGCCGGTCCAGTAGCTCACCATGCAAGCGGCTTTTGAGTTCCAGATGCGCCTGCAGATCGACATCTACTGGATCAGGAGTCGCCTTGGATTTGGTGGGCATGTCAATGGGTCGATCCAGTGTCAGCACATTCGACTTGGAAGCAACCTTGCGTGATCTAAATTCGTTGAACACGTTGATCTCCTTTTACGCTTTCTTCGTTGCCACGGGCTGAGTTTCAGCCGAGACCGCAGCGGCCAGTTTTGCCAAGGCTTTTCCAAGATCCGTTTGCCGCTTCAAGTCCACAATCGGCCGTCCAAGATCTACGGAGTTTCTGGCAACTTTCGAATTCTCGGGCAGCCAGTGTTTCAGACTTGTCTTCAATACCTTCTCGGCCCCGCGGACATGCGAAGGCTTGATCAATGTGTTCCGCTCTCTGTTGACCACGAACTCCACCGGAAGACCGACGTTTGCCTCGCGGTAGAATTCAATCAACCGCCGCGCCTGGCGCACACAGGGGACAGTAGTATCGGTAACCAAAGCCAATTTGGTGGCCCGTTTGAAAATAGGTTCAACCCATTCAACGACAGCGCAGGGAAGGTCGATGATAATATAATCATAGCGCTGTTGCAGAAGGTCCAGCATCCCTTCGATCAGATCAGGCCGCATCGATTGTAGGGGCACCATCGGGGTAGGCGCGCACAGAACGTCGACGCCAAGCCCATGCTCTTGCAGGATCGAAGACAGAAAATGATCGTCAGGAATCTTAGAGTTTTCGATAAGTTGAAGGAACCCGCCGTTGTCCTCGAGATCTAGAAAAACATTTGAGTTTCCGAACTGAAGGTCAAAATCCAATAGGGCTACTCGGTTTTTTGCGGACTTCCTGAAAAAAGATCCCCGCCCGCCGACAAGCGAGCAAGCGAGGTTGACAGCAACTGTTGTAGCTCCGATTCCACCGCGCGCCTTTGCGACTGGTATGACCTTGCCCAACGCCGAAGAACCGTCTGAAATAGTGGTTCGCGAAACCGCGCGCGCATTTAGTTTCTCACTGACTGCGGCTTTCAAACCTTCGCCATCAATCGACAGCGGCAAAACCTCATCAATACCGATCTTGTACAATTCACGCGCCTTGGTGATCGACAGATCATTCTGAGTGAGTGCAACAAACAAGGTGTTATCGTCGCGGTGCGTCAGGACAGCCTCGATAGCGCGGAGCTCCCCTGTGTCATCAGGGTCGATTTCAAAGATCACCAGATCGTGCTTGAATGCAAGATCGAGGGCAGTTCCATTCAACATCTGAAACGATGCCCCGTTCCTGGTGACTTTATTTTCCTCATTTACGGGAAAGACATCCGCAACCAGCTGCGCGATCTCTTCGTTTTCCGAAACAAGCATAATTGCCTGCGATTTCGGTGTAAAAACATTCTGATCTCTCATCCTGACTCTCCTAATGCAAGGTCTTCAGCAGGCAGCGAGACGCTGAAGTTTGAGTAACCGACTGTCGAAGATATTGTGCTGTTAGTTGCGCCCGCAGCATTTGCCAGCGCGGCCAACGGTGAAACGAATTGAAAATCGTTAAGGTTCAATTCGACTGAGACCATGGGAGTATACGGGCCACCCAAGAAACCCAGATTGGGGTTGAAGTCATAATGAAACTGTAAGTTGTCTATTGTGGCATCCGGAGGCAAAAGCGGGCTAATCCGCGCCCAGACTTCCGAGGCTGTAGCATTGATTGCGACACCCGAACACGAAGGGGTTTGAGGATCCGTACAAACCCCGGCCGAGGCACTGCAGGACGTGCCAAACCGTGGTGACGAAGTAGAGGTGCCCCGCTGATGCGTCGTGGGTACTCCGGGGCACGCAGGCGGTCGAACGATTGCAATGCGCGCTGCCAGTTGCGAGGCTTTCTGAGCATTTGCAATGCTATAGGACATGCGACCGAAATCCAGTAGCGCCATGAAGAGGAACAGAAACAGGGAAACGACAATGGCGAACTCGACAAGAACGCCGCCGCTTTGATCCCAAAGAACTTTCTGCCCTCTGCGAAGCATGTGCGTGTGGATATGAAGCAGACCTTTCATTGCCCAAAAATCCGTGAAGTGTCCGAAACGTCAGTCGTCACCGAAGACAGCCCGTTGCCAAAGAGAGACAGGATTCCGCCCAAAGGAAATTGAATAGTAATGTTCGCGCTGACCGTACCGACAGGCGCTGGGTTGACCCGATAGGTTCCTGATACACAGGACAGACTGGGTGTCACCGAATTGACCGTTATGCTGGGCGGGAACAGGCTGTTGGCATTTTTGTCGTCCTCGACGATGCCCTTCAAAGTAGTAGTAAGTCCGGCAACATTGCCTCCAGAGGTGCAGATATCTGCGGGTGTCACTCTGGACAGATAGCGACTGGCGTCGCGAACGCCTGCTATGACCGATTGGTAGGACCACATCATGCGTGCAGATTCCAACGTGACCGCCAGCAGCAACAGCATAAGTGGCATGACCAGGCCAAATTCCACGAGGATCGCGCCATCATCCTTTTTTGCGAAGCGTTTGAAGGGTTTTGCGAGGCAGCTTTTCATGATCCTGCGTCCTATCACCGATACAGTTGCACGAGGTCGCGAAAGATACCGCCGAACCCATTGCCGCCGCTGCCGACACCTGAAACGTCAGGGAAGCCGACAACTTCGCCATGGATGTCAAAGCTGGGTGGCGAGCCGCCATCAT
Source organism: Ruegeria sp. AU67 (assembly GCF_900312795.1). Taxonomy (NCBI): domain Bacteria; kingdom Pseudomonadati; phylum Pseudomonadota; class Alphaproteobacteria; order Rhodobacterales; family Roseobacteraceae; genus Ruegeria; species Ruegeria sp. AU67. The sequence continues at coordinate 142,149 of NZ_OMPH01000027.1, read as the reverse complement.
CCCCAACTGGTTCTGTCAGGAAGACAGCAACAAACTTTGTAACCGGAACGCCCGTGGTCGAGCCGGAAACCGGATTTTGGGTACAATCGATGCCTGCCGCTGTTACGACACGACGGGCCGGGTCAGTCGACATTTGGTTCGAGCACATCGGGCGGCCGGTTTCCGCAAGCGAAGGGTCCAGGATCGAATTTGCGTTCGGCGGTGAATGTGGGTTGCTATTGCCGTGCGCGATTTCCCGCAGATACATTCCGTATCTTGTGCCAGCAAACACGCTATCCGTTACGCTAAGAGCCGGAAGGTGAGCATCGCTGCCAATTCCGTCTGCGATACCGTCTGCAAGGTCATGGTTCCGGTTAAGATACCCTGCGCGATCCCAGACGCCGTCTCCGAACCGGTTGTTGCCACCGCATGTGCCTGCCGCCATGCAAGTGTCTCGACCAAGAGCGACCGTGTCAGGCGTAACCTCTTCGTTACCCTGAATGCAGGAACCACCCCCCTTTTTCTGTATCCCTTTGATGACGTTCGGAGCCGGTGCAAAGTCCGGGTTGTTTTTCTCACCATTAAGCACGGAGCGGAAAATATCAAAGCGGACATTGAACGCCGCATTGGTGATTCCGACCTTCTGACCCGGTTCGGTATCCAGACCATTAGTCAACACGCATTGCGTAATCTGGCTTTGCGCTGCGATGAGGCAGGCAAGTTTGTTCCCGCCTTCGTCCGCACATACGCCAGAGGCATCTTCAAATGTCGCCAGGTCGATAAACCCAAAATTACCCGGTCCCCAGGCGGTTCCGTTGCCACCGCTGCGCAGCAAGATTTGATCGCCGACGGTCAGGGTATTTTCCCAATCCGGCGGCAGGCAGAACATCAAAGGTGAGATATCGCAGGCCGCTTTGGAGTAACCGGCGACGGCCTCGGCCGAAACGCTGGCCGATATGCCGCTTCCACCAAGCATTCTGTCCAAAGCCGAAGCAAGGTTCATGCTAAGGGACTTGGGTGTTAACACGACCTGCGCAAATTTGGCTTGTCGTGGGTTGGTGGTGACATCTGCGCCCAACGGCGTGAGGTCCGAAACCGGCAGCGCGGAGTGAAACAAAAGCGTATAATCCGACGAGCCCGAAAGCGTGGAAGGACCGTTGGCAAATGTCTGGCTGTCACTGATCAAGTTGGCCGCTGCATTGGTTGCGCGGGTGATAGCGTCGGGTTGTCCGTCCAACTCACCAGCGGCTGCCAAGGCTACGTGGTCCGCGAAGGACTGAAACTCTGCGTGGGTCGAGTTCAATCGGCCAACATCCAGCGTGATCGCAAAGAAACCGAGAAATGCAACAAATGCTGTGCCCCAAAGGATCGCGACCGTGCCGCGTTCGTCCCTGACAAAGAATGATATGTTGGCTTTAAAATGCATGGCGCAGACTTACTGTGCAGAGTTCTGGCTGACTTCGATCGAGCGGGCTTTTGGCTTGATCTCTGGGCTGACAGTTATCGGGGTGGACGAGGCATCCGTCTGATTGCTGGATTTCGTCTGGGGGGTCGTCTCCGCCTCTGTCGCTTCTTCGGCTCCGCGGGAGTTCCTCTGGATGATGACAACTTCGGATTCCGTGCCGCGATTCAACCTAACCGTCGGTTGAGTTTCGACTTCTTCAGCTGGACCTTCTTCTTGCAAAAGATCGCGCAGGCGAACCATTTCCATTGGCTCATCCTCGACACCGTCCAGCGTTCTTAGAGTGAGGCTCAGGGTCCCGGCTTTTTGAGCCAAAGCCAGGCGCTGTCCTTGCTGAGGTGTCACTTCCACTGTGATCGTGCGGGCAATTTCGGGTTGATCGCTCAGTTCTTCGGATTGCTGGTCAACGCCAATCACGCGGATATTCTGCAAAATAGTAACAGCGCGCAAATCCATCCTTGCGCCTTGAGTCAAAACGATGTCGACCCAATCACCCGGAGTGACAAATCCGCCGACCGCGGTCACGGCATCCACTTCGATCGCCATCGCGCGCGTGTTTTCACCCAGCTTTTGAACCAGCGTGACCTTCTCTCCGAAATTCGAAACTTTCGAAAGAAGCATGACTTCACCGGGATAGAACCGCCCCTTTGCGCGACGCAGCTTTTGGCGACTATCCGGAACAAGTACCCCTAACTCGGTAAAAACCCCTGCAGGTAGCGCTTCGCGTGGCCAGAGATGAGTTGTGACGTGATGATTCTCTATTGTTTGACCAAATGCAATCTCTGAGCGCGCAACGTAGATCTCAACGAGATCGGCGTTCGTCGTAGCACTGGGTGCAGTCGTGTTAAATTGGATGTAGTCTTTCGCCAGGAACACAGAGCCTGAAGCAATCGCAATTCCGAAAAATGTTGTAATAATTGGTCTGATACGCATCTCTGTCTCCAAAAGTTACGCTCAAAAATCTCGAAACTTCTACAAATGTGATTTCGAAAATCCCGGCGGTGTATTCTGCGCCGCTATACGGATGGGACAGCGCAGAATGTTGTTGTGGTCTGCAAATCGCAAGGAACCAATGGCTCAGCAGGTTGCGCTACCCAGAGCTTCGCAAGCACCCGTCACGTTCGTGTTTGTAGTGGTGCCAAGATAAGAGAACGCACCAACCGCAATTGACGCGACAACCAAAAGGGCAAGGCCATATTCAACAATTGCCGCGCCGCTTTCTTCTTTGACAAACTTCTTCATAAATTTGGTCATGTTTCCCCCGAAAGGTTAAATTGAAATCCACGTTGCGTTTATCGCAACGCAAGCCAGACATTTTGCATTGGCTCTGAAATAACGGTAGCCGTGATAAAAATTCCCGCCTTCCGCGAAAAATAGGAAAAATACACCTTAAAAGTGTGTTTTTAATTTCATTAGTTACCTGAAGATGACAAAAATAAACCTTGCATTAACGAGGTCTTAACATTCATTCGAATCAGTATGTTTGGAAACAATTTAGTGATTCGAGGGGTAACTGTAGTCTAAAATCTCGTTCTTTGGATCGATCGGATGTCGACGTTTAATTTTCACAAAATTTAATTTTAGTAATAAATTCAGATAATTAGTAATTAGTTCGGCGCCAAGCTTTATTGTACATCTTCATTTGAAGCTTCAAAAACCAGTTGCTGAGCTGATGAGACCTAAACAAGTTTGTAACTGCGGCGGGGGCTGCGAAAGAAATTTTGACCAGCAAAGTTTGCTGATTTGGTTGGTAGAGTAATGAGTGTCAGTTTTCCCAGAAGCGCCCAGGCGCAAAACAGCTTCAGATTCGTTATGGAATGGATACACGCTTTAGCGGGTAATAATTCCATTCCACAAGCGTTAAGCAAATTAATAGAGTTGGTTAATGCAGACGCTGCATTAATTGCGCGAACATTTAAGCTGGACCGAAAAGTAAAATACGTTGCTCGGTGTTGCAGAGAAGAAGGTAAAGTCTGGCCCTCTCAATCTCAAACTCAGGCAGAGCTGGTTTTGGGTGACAATTTTGCGACGGCAAAGGCTGGTTCAATTTGGACATTGTCGGATGCATTGATTGCAGACAAAGCAGCAATACCACGACATCTTGAGGGCGATTTAAAGGATTTGGGTGAGGTGATCATCGTTCCGCTTGATACGAGTGGCGGGCATGTGGATCACATCGAGCTGCATTTCCAGCATAAGCCTGCCCAATTTGATTTGGATTTACTGGCCATAATGGCGTCGACACTAGCGTCCGGTTGGAGCAATCGAACGCCTGGTTCAGCTTCCGCGATTTTTGAGAAGGGCCGAAATCACCATCTTAAGGAGGTTTCGGGAAACAAACGTGTTCCGATACTGGGTCCTCAAAATCCAGCAGGCCTGAGCCGGTGTGAATTTCGGGTTTGTGCCATGTTGAAGGAAGGATTTACGGTCAAAAAGGTTTCCGAAGCCCTGACTGTCTGCCCAACGACTGTTCGGTCGCATCTGAGTTCAGTTTTTTCAAAGACGGGCGCTTCTAATCAAGTTGAACTGCTGCATTTGTTAAATCGAAGAAATGATGCAGACCGCGGCTCCAACAATGCTGAAACAGCACGTATCGGCTGACGGCTAGTGAATGCGATAGCTGTAAAGCACCAAGTTAGCCGCACAGGTTGGCAAAACGTTCCTTTGTCTGTTCAACTACACAGCGATGGTGCAAGGCCAAATACGACAATTGCTGCTCATCTACTATCAAGGGTTACTTAAACCATCAGTGGGGATTTGAGCAGCGAAGGGCAACTTAGACTATTGTTGACGTATCGGCTGCAACTTTAACCAAAGATGAACAATGTGTTCTCGCAGTGTTCAACAAACATCGCGCATACTCATTCTACCGAGCCGAGACGGTTAAGGGCGCTTGGCTCCCTGGAAGGGGAACAGCATGATTAAGTCTGCCACTGAAAAAGCTTTGGATCCGGTTCCTGTACGAATGAAACCATCACGTTCCACCGCGCACAAATGCGTGTCGAACACCACGAAATCCGGCAGCGGGCGTTTCTCGCCTGTCGAGATTGCTCTGACGGCTATCGTAAATAGCGAACAGTTTGAAAGAGCAAAAAAGGACGTCTGACCCTACATAAAGACGTCTGCAGTTTTCCAGGGACACATCCTACCCGGGAAAACACCAATGCAAAAGCCCGCTCTAATCAGAGCGGGCTTTTTTTACAGTGAGAGGCAGGGTAAAGAATCCAAATGGTTATTGGGGAATGATGCGAACCCGTGCGATATTGGCGCGGACCAGGTCTTTACCAACACCCTTCTGACCTAGCACTTAGCCATTACTAACAAGTTCTTCCTCTTCCTCTCCATCAGACGTCTGATCTTCTTCGGCCGGATCGATACTGACTTCTTCGTCATCGTACTTGTCTTCGTCATACGAATTGCCAAGAGCGGTTTTGACGGCTTCCTCGTCAGGATTAGAGGCTCGTACAGCGTCGAGAACACTGTCTTGCTGCTGCGCTGCGATGGCGTCATCTTCTGAAAACCCGCCCTTGTGGTGATCCAAAAGGTTGTCTTCTGCCTGATGCACGGCTTCTGCGGACGCCAACTGATCTTCCGTAGGTCGATCAATCGGATTACCATCTTCATCCGTGGTTAAGTCGTGCGCATCTTTAACGGCTTGCGCGTCTTCCAAATCTTCAGGATCAGTTGTCCCAGGGTTGGCTTCCTCATTGGCAAGGATATCCTCGGCTTCTTCCAGGGACAGGGGGGCTTCGTCCAAGTAGTCCAGCGCTGCGTTGATTTCTTTCACGTCTTTGGGACTCAACGTGTTGTTTTCACCCATGATGTGATTGAATTTGGTGTCCGCAACGGCAAGGCCTGCTGCAAGGCTGACCGGCCCCGTACCTTTCATATACTGACCGTTGGCAATATGCGCGAGCTTTGCCTTGGGGCTGGAGTTAGTGGCGCCGTTCAACTTGCCGAGGTTGCGTGGTTCAAGCGCAAGCGTACTATCTTCTAGAATCGTTGCTTTCCTGCTTGGCGGGCGCAAAGACCGCTTAACTGAAGTAGTTTTTGTTCGTTTTGCAGTGGTGACTGGCTTGCTACCTTTGAACAGGCCGGCAATTCCCTTCCTTTGTGTCTTCTTGGCAGTTTGTTTTTTATTGCCGCCAAACAATCCATTCAGAGAGAATTGACCCTTCTTGGAAGATTTCGAGGAGCTCCGTTCAGAGCCTTTTGACTTGTGACCAGATTTCCCGGCAGCTTTGCTTGCGCCGTTTGTGGATGCGGTTGATCCTTTACCTTTATCTTTTCCGCTACTCGCGCTGCTGCCGTGGCCTTTGCCACCGCTGTTGCCTTTGTCGCCCCCGTTACCATTGCCACCGCCGTTACCATTGCCACCGCCGTTACCATTGCCACCGCCGTTACCATTGCCACCGCCGTTACCATTGCCACCGCCGTTACCATTGCCACCGCCGTTACCATTGCCTTGCTTGGCATAGGCGGTATCGGGGAATGTGAACGCCCCAATAATTGCAGTAGATCCCAGCAAAGCGATTGCTATTGCAGAGGCTTTCATTAGGCCGGTCGTTTTGATCTTCATGACGGTCCTCGTTTGTTAAATGCGAATTTCCACACACGATGAAATGCGTAGAAAAATGACAGCACGGCTGTGCGTGCCGGAATCAGGAACTAACTGACAGATTTAAGCCCATTATCGTTGAACCTGCGACGAACCGGCCGTTCATCGCCAGTTCATCTTAAAATCTGTAGAATTGAGGCGCAGTTACGCGATATTGAGTACTGAGGATGAGAAAATTTTTTATCATCGCTTGTCTGTTCGCCTTTCTCCAAGTCGGGGACGGGCATGCTGCTGTGCGCGAACTAAAGCAGTCCGAATTGCGCAAAGTGACAACGTCGGGCAGCACCATCAGGTTGAAGAGGGTTCTTAAAGGCGTTGAAAGAGTCTTTGGCGGAACGCCGGTTGATGCGCGTGCGTTCCAGACTGACAAGGTCTACTATCGGATCCTTGTAAAGAAACCCAACGGCAAGATCATCAGTGTTATCGTGAATGCTCAAACCGGTGTGGTTGTGCCCAATCGTTCAAATATCGGACGCCAGATTTCCAATGCAGCCAAGTCCACACCCGGCAATTCTGCCAAATCCAACTCGCAAGGACAGGCCAGCAGTAAGGGCAATCAGAGCAACAATAGCGGCGGCAATGGCAACGGCAACTCCGGCGGCAACGGCAACGGTAACTCTGGCGGCAACGGCAACTCCGGTGGCAACGGCAACTCTGGCGGTAACGGCAACTCAGGTGGCAACGGCAACGGCAACTCAGGTGGCAACGGCAACGGCAACTCAGGTGGCAACGGCAACGGCAACTCTGGCGGCAACGGCAACAGCGGTGGCAACGGTAACGGCAACTCCGGCGGCAACGGTAATGGTGGTGGCAAAAAATAGTGGTTAAAATTTCGGTCGCAGGCCTATAGAAAAAAGTATGAGAGTATTACTCGCTGAAGATGAACCGCACCTTTGTGAGCAGATCAAAAAGCTGCTGAACGCTGAAGGCCGAGTGGTCGATATCGTCCACAATGGCATTGACGCCCAGCATCTGGGAACTACAGAACCATATGATATGATCATCCTCGATCTCGGGCTTCCGGAACGAGATGGCATCTCTGTTTTGCGCGACTGGCGCAGCGCAGGCGTAAAAACTCCGGTATTGATCCTGACGGCACGTGATGGGTGGAGCGAACGGGTCGACGGGTTGGATGCTGGTGCGGATGATTACATGACCAAACCATTCCATTTGCCCGAGCTGGCCGCGCGTGTCCGCGCCATCTTGCGCCGTCAGAGTGGGCAGCTTAACCCCATTATCGAGATGGGCAACGTCATTCTTGATACACGTAATGGACGGGTGGCTGTTGAAGGTGTTCCGATCGATTTAACCGCCCAGGAGATTGCTGTTCTGACTTACCTGGCCCATAACGCCGGTCGCCTGATTCCAAGATCCGAGCTTTCAGAGCATATCTACGAATACAATGGTGACCGGGACTCGAATACCATCGCGGTTTTCATAAACCGACTGCGTAACAAGTTGGGACCTGACCTGATCACGACGGTTCGGGGTCGCGGATACATGATCGATTCACTCTGATGTTGTCATTGCGTCAACGGGCATTGCTTGGGGGGATTGCGTCCGGGGCCTTGTCGGTTGGCGTGGGCACACTCGCGGTGTTTTCATTCATCGATTCCCGAGTTTCAAACAGGTTCGACGCCACGCTTCTAGATCGCCACACCCAGCTTGTTGTCGGGCTGAGCGTCACGACCCAAGACCCGGATGCCCTGCGTGATCTCATGTTTGATCCGGCATACAGTGCGCCATATTCCGGCAGATACTGGCAGGTCACCAGCGGCGACGGAGAGGTTTTCACGTCGGCGTCTCTGTTTGATGAAACAATCGCCGAGCCACCCAACGCCTCAGAAAACGCAACCCTTTGGAACACTTCGGGCCCCGAGGGCGAAGCGCTGCGCAGCGCGTACCAACAGATTACCTTCGAAGATGACACTGTCTGGGGCATAAGTGTTGCTGAAAGCCAGGCGCAATTGGTCAACGAAAGACAGGCGGCACAGCGCAGTCTTCTGCCAGTGTTTGGGTTGGTTGGCCTGATCGGCGTTGCAAGCTCATTGATGCTGATGTCTGTCATCCTGGGGCCTCTTCGTAAATTGCGCAGGGATGTGGCTTATCGTTGGGACGCTGATGACGACCTGAAACCAAAGGATTATCCGGAGGAAGTGGCCCCTTTGGTCAATGACTTGAATCAGCTTTTGCGTCGCAATAGGGACATTGTGTCCGGATCACGCAGGCAAGCCGCTGATCTGGCACATGCTTTGAAAACACCTGCCACTATTCTGAGAAATGAATTGCAGGCTATGTCCCAGTCCGGCGTCGACACAAATATCGCTGACGAAGCTCTTGATCGAATCGACGCTCAACTCGGTCGGTCACTCGCGCGCATCCGAGCTATAAACACAGCTGAGTTGACGCATTCGCGCACGGATATTTCACACTCAGTCGAACGTCTCGCACGGCTGTTTTCAACGATTGCCGAAAGAGAAGGCAAAAAGCTGGACGTCAAAAGCGACCCCGAACTCTGGGTGCGCATGGATACGCAAGATATCGAAGAGGTTCTTGGAAACTTGTTGGATAACGCAGTCAAATGGTGTCGCGGCCAAGTAAGACTGATTGCGAAACGTCGGGAATACTGCGTCGAGATCTGTATCGAAGATGACGGGCCGGGTATTCCAGAGGACGAAATACGCGAAGCATTGCGCTCTGGTGGGCGGCTTGACACTTCGGTGAGAGGCAGCGGGCTGGGGCTGGCAATAGCGGTTGATCTTCTCAATGCATATGGTGCGCACTTTGACTTGGGAAAATCTGTCTCGCTTGGAGGTTTAAGCGGTCGGGTGGTGATTCCAACCAAGCCATAAGCGGCGACGGCTCAGAGAATGAGTGGCTCAATGTGTGGATTTCTGAGCAGCCTCATCTGACTGGTCCAGTTTGATTGTTAGTGCATTGTTGGCCTCTGATCCATTGGGATGATAGTTTCGGGGGCTGGTGGGCGATAGCCCAGTGCGCTGTGGGGTTTCTTGATGTTGTTGTGCTTTCCTTGAGATATTGGCTGCAGCGTCGATGAATGGCCGCCATTCAATTTGGGTCAGAAATGCTTGACGTTTGGGTCAGAATTGAATGACGTGAATGGCCGATTTATTGAGGTTTTGTCTGTCGATTGAGTCAATTATCAGTGGCGTTCCACATTTCCTGTTGAACGCCACACGAACCTGACCCAACCGTCATAGTTGGACCAGAAACTAGGTGAACGTTCGACATCAGAAGGCACCCCCAACGTTGGACATCAGTTGAATTTGACCTTTGCGTAATCAACTGACACGCTACCCCCATTTTATGCTCCCGCAGGCAGTTTGGTTTGTTCTGACTTCCCTTTCGGAAAGTCAGAGCTGATTTGTAGGTCAGACAGCGAAGCTACCTGTTCCTGCTGATCTGTCACGTGGCGAACGCGGGAGTAGTTATGTTTCTCCAAGGCCAAAACGAGATGCGCGCTCGGAACACTTCAGTCGGATCGCAAAAGTCCGTACCTGAATGCCCAAAACCTTCCATTTGCTCCGCCTCACTTCACGAACCCGGATGCGAAATATTGTCAATTTTGCCGCTATGCTTTTCCTTTGCAATTGCATCTGCCATGGTCCGTACAGTTGCTCCGCGGAGTGGACCTGATGCGCAAATAGACCAAAGCTCGCGATCCCTGCAAAAACGGTTCTGTGCCTTGATTGTACGTGAGGTCATCATCCCATCGATCCGACCTTGATAATACCCGAATACGCGAAGTTCTTTCTGTAACACGCGAACCCACGCATTCTTGCTGATCCAAAAGGCCGTGCTTGCTGCCTTGGCGTAGTTTTCTGGTTGAGTGTCTTCAAGAATTTCCCCGACTTCCGACCAGAACTGAGTGGGATTTATTTCTGCGGCAAGCTTAATCAGCTCTGGCGACAACACCCGATCAGAAATGCCTGGAACTTCCGCGAGCATTGCACGTGTTTGAATAGCCTCTTGGCTTCTATCAGGCTGCGAAGACAGATAGACCAGTGCAACTGCGGCGTACTTCGCGTCGCCCCCAAGGCCTTCACGCACAACTTGCTCTACGGCTGAATCGGGCGCCGGTCCTTTTAACCGTTTCCAGTTTATGCGCACCACTAAATCGCGCGCCGCATTTTGATCACCGCTCTCCGCCATACGCTCCAAGATCGCTCGTCCCTGTTTGACGTCTGAAGCAGCGCCCAACTTTCGATCAATGTGTGCCGTTGCCAAAAGCCGTTCTGCGCCGGGTAGGTTGTCGCGGGCGCCAGCCCGGAGGAGCTCCAATGCAACGTCACCCCGTCCCATCTCCATTTCAACTCGTGCAAGAGATGCAGTGGACCAAGGATGAGCAGCATCGACGGCGCTCGCATACCATTGACGCGCTGCTTTTAGATCTTTTTGCGAGCCGATCCCATTTCGGAAATAGTATCCGACCCGATCTATTGCCGGAACGTACCCACTTTCTGCCAATGACGTCATTGCGGCATGCACCGCAACTGGATCGGCCTGCTCCTGCTGGATAAGAGCCTTGAATTGTAAGCGTTGTTCCTGTGCTGCACCCACATTTGCCAAAGTCAAAGATAAGGTAGCGGCCAAAGCTATTTGTCTCATTTTACGCTCCTCTACTGAATCTCGTGGTTTGTGTCGGCCAATCTTCTGTGGCCGAGAATGAAATGTCGTCATCATGCTACGCGTATGGGCTTGTCGGGAACGATGTCGCGTCGGATCGCGAGCTCAAGGTTTTCGGCGCGGATATCGATCAAAATGCTGAGCATGGATTCGAGTGTGAAATAGGCCCGCAAGACCCGAAAGATCAGGTATTCTGGTAGCGCAAGGATGCCGCGCGGCACACCGTTTAGCAGCGAAGCAACCACTGCCACGATCGCAGGCGCACCTGTGGTCACGGCCACGATGGATTGCCATACGATAGGGGTATTTTCGTTAAACGCGACGCCCCACTCTAAGGTCCCAAAAATTATCAGAGGGACAAGCATCGCGCGGCGTGCGGAGTTTACCAGCATGTAGGGTAGGATAACCTTCCCCCTCAACGTCACGTTTGGTCCATAGATCAGGTCCCGACAGCGCGACGAGATGTGGTAGATTGAGCGGAACCAGCGCATGCGTTGCTCACGCATATGGCTGTAGGATGACGGCACTTCAGAGATGTAGCGGATTTTGGGATCAACAACCGAGTGGAAGCCCAACTCTCCAATGCGGAGCGAGATGTCGGTGTCTTCACCATTCATCCCTTCAACAAAACCGCCCAGTTGGCGTGGGTGTTGCGCGCGGTAGACAACGAACATGCCCGGGATACCCACAACGCCGTTCACTGCCCCCATGGCAACTGAGTAAAAGCCGTGCTTCACAAGAACTTCCAACAGGCGAGCCCGGTCAAAAAGGGCTCCACCTGGTGGTACAGGCACGCCGCCTACAACACCTACGGAGGGATCAGTGAAGTATGGCATAGCTCGGGAAAAGTTATCTTCGCCCACAAGAGTGTCGGCATCGACACGCACAAGAAACTCGGTCTCGCAGGCATCAAGACCTGCGTTGAGAGCGTTAGATTTGCCGGGCTTTGGAACATTGATCACGCGCCCCATTGCGGCCTTGCATGACAAGAGTGTCTCGCGCGCGATTTCTTCTGTGTCGTCGGTCGAATTGTTGTTCATGATTAGAACGTTAACCTCACCACCATAGTGGTGTGCGGCGCGATCCATTGCGTTGATCGTGTCTTTGATGATGTAGGACTCATTATGCGCGGGCACGATGACCGAGACGGGTGGATTAAACTTGGGTTTTTTGGCAGTCGCCACATCGTAGATAGCAAGCACATAGAGCTGCCCAAAAAGCACGGGCAGGAACAGAAATACACCCGGACCAATGCCGCCGAGCAACGTCAAATTGCGCATCACTGAGACCACATGCAGGTCCATACCGCCAACCCACATCGCGATTCCCGCTGCGATGGCAATTGTGACACCAAGGCGCAACAAGGCACGCATCTGACTAACCGGAATATGTTGGACACGTATGCGGGCTGGCATGAAGCCACGCTCCAGCAGTTTGAACGAATACACCGCAAAGCCGAACAAACCAGACGCAATGGCACTGAAATGCAGGGAGAAGGATGATCCGAGGATGTCTTCTGCCATGACATTTGCCAGATCGAATACTGCGCAGCCTGCCAGGAAGGTCAGTACCAGATCCAGGCCAAACATGGAACGCCCACGGAAATCGCCGGAGCTGAATGCAGCAAAAGCGACAAAGAACGAGATCAGGAAGATCCGGATCGCAATGGCATGCCGCCCCGAATGGGCCGAAAACACATAGTCACGGTTTGGAAATACCTGTGCGACAAAGTCAGTGTTCACGATCCAAAGTTGTGTTGTGGCAAGCAGCGCAAACACCGCCAGCATCTTGGGTGCCTGCCAATCTGAAACCGATCCGGCAAAACGTTTGGGTGCGCTGTCGACCGAGACAAAGTTGATCTGTTCGCGCTTGTCATCAAGGTCATTCATCCTTTTGCCTCCGGTAATACCGGGGCGGCGGGCGTCACCAGCAGTGCAACGCCGACATGCGACATTGGTTCGTTCGGTAATAATTTTCTAACGGACAAGCCTTGGGTGGCACTGACTTGCGTGACTAACCAGGTGGCGCCAGCATGAGGTAAAAGCGGGGCAGGGTGACCTGGGCCCAGGACATGGATGTGAGCCTTTCTTCCAGCCGGTTTGAGTTCAACGCCAGCCGGTATCACTAGGTCCAACATGCGGCTTGCCGCGGCAGCGTCCGGCGCGGTTAGTTCTGAAGTCATGGCAATGTTGACCGGCCCAATATTATGCAAGGCCGTGTGTAGTTCGGACATTGCGTTGGCAAAGGGCATGTCACTAACGATCAAACGGGAATGAGGTAGTAACTCCGCCACCAGTTCAGGGCCCTGATCACACACGCCGTCTTTCGGAGCGGTCGTTGTCGCCACTACTTCGAGCGTGTTTGTGGCGACCTGAATATCAGCCGGTAGGTCAATTAACGCCTGGTACTCGGCGTGAGTCCCTGTGGTATGCTCTTGAAAAACAAGTCGGTTGTTCAGCGTTACGGTGAGCGACCAATTCTGACCATGCATGAGGTGCCCAAGCTGCATGCGCAGGTCCAACTGGCTGGGTATGTACTGTCCGCTGCGCCCTCCCAAATTGAAACGCTCACGCCATACAGCTTGTCTGTAAAAGCGGCGCAAACCGCCATTCATTCCTTTTTGCGCCAACGCGCCCACCGTTCGCCCATGTACATCGGTTTCAGGAAAGGCTGGAAGTGCCGCGCGTAGCTCGAGAGTATTTAAGGCTGGTTCTTGTGAGGACGGAGCAAACACGGTTGCAAGGCCCCGTCGCTGGAATTGGGTTGCCAACACCAAGCGGCGAAGCTGTTCGTCCTTTTTCAGCCAGTCGGGCCAAGCAACACGCACGACATTACCCCAGGCATGCACCTGATCACGTACACTTTGCAGCGGCCGATCCAGCGTCAAAAAAACAGAACTGGTCGTTTCAATCTCAACAACGGCTTCGAAACCGTCCTGCGAACCACACTGGATTTGAGGGCCAGTGCCCTGCAGCGAGAAAGAAACGACCAGTTGGTTCCCTGCAAAGTCCGCCTGTGAAAGAGGAATTTGCAGGGAACGTCCCACCTCGCCTGAACGCAGCAGCATCTCGCCTCGGCGGGTATTATTGATTGAGATGCGCAGCACCCCTTCAACCCCATCCAGAACCTGAGACGTTGCATCGATTTGGAGGTATCCAGACGTCGGGCGTGCATCCACTGGCATCATGAATGTGACGCTCTGGTAGGCGGGAAAACCGGATAAAATGACCGGATGGTCCGGATCGGCCCGCATAACCACGGCTTCGTACACATCCTGCGCTTGGGCGGGTGTGCGGTGCTCAAACACCAGTTGCGTGCCGGACGTTACTTCATGGAGGTAGCGTTTTCCTTGTTCCAGAATGTTCATTGTCGATAGCAGGAGGGCTATGCCTGCCAAAAGAAATCCCATGAGCCCAATGCCAATCATGCGCATGTTTTTCACTGTAATTTTATGGTTTTAAGTAACCGATCGCGCTGGCACCACCTCCAAGCGGGACCAACACGGGCGGTGCAGAGGGTCAGGCCACTTTGTGTGGCTTTGGAAAGACAACGCCGGGCCGTTGTTTGTGGGTCCAGGTTGAAACACATGGGATCATCTTGTGAATGCACCGGCCGGCGTATTTTGCAGCTATCTTTTGTGTTTCGTCGATCAACCCTTCGGCCAGTGTGATCGGCTTCAGTCCCAATGAGAGAAAGGTTTTGTTCGAAACTCGCAGATCATTTTCAGCGGCTTCGTTGCGTGGGTTGTCCACGTTGGCGATCCGCGCGTCGGAAACATCTGCAACCAGTTTGGCTAGCTCGCGCACGGTATGCGTTTCAGTCATCTGGTTGAGGATTGCAACTTTGCCGTCCTTTTCAGGCGGATTTTCAACGGCCAGGGCAAGGCACTTCACGGTGTCCTGAATGTGGATGAACGCCCGTGTCTGGCCACCTGTTCCGTGCACCGTCAGCGGGTGACCAACGACGGCCTGCATCAAAAAGCGGTTCAATACCGTTCCGTAATCCCCGTCATAGTCGAAGCGGTTGATCAGGCGTTCGTCCAGTTTGGTTTCGTCCGTCTGAGTTCCCCAAACGATGCCTTGGTGCAGGTCGGTGATCCGCAGCCGATCGTTCTTGGCGTAGAACTGGAACAGCAGTTGATCCATGGATTTGGTCAGATGGTACACGCTGCCGGGGTTGGTCGGGTATAAAATGTCACGCTTCGTGATCTGCTTATCGTCACCAGGGACATAGACCGGCAAGTAGCCTTCAGGAATTTCCAACCCGTCATCATCGTATCCATAGACGCCCATAGTGCCGAGGTGGACAAAGTGTGGATCCAAACCCAGTGCGACCGATGCCGCCAGTAGGTTGTGAGTGCCCGAAATGTTGTTGTCGACTGTGTAGCGCTTCTCACCGACACCCTTCATCGAATATGGTGCGGCGCGTTGCTCGCCAAAGTGCACGATGGAGTCTGGTTTGATCGTGTCCAGCAAAGTGGTGACGGCGTCAAAATCCTGTGCAATGTCGATGTTTTCAAATGCAATCGTTCTGCCTGAATGCTCTTTCCATGAGGCCAGTCGATCATCCATTGAGGCTATTGGCGTCAGGCTGTCAGCGCCCAACGCCGCATCAATTTCACGGCGCGACATGTTGTCGACGATAGTAATGTTATGACCCAGCTTTGATAAGTGGAGCGCCGTTGGCCAGCCACAGAATCCGTCACCACCGACCACTATGATTTTTTTTGAATCTTTCATTTTGATGTTCCTCTGCACGGGCCCCTCCAGGCGACCCTGTTCAAGATGAATCCAGGTGTAGAGGCCCGGAGCGAAACGTGCCGGGGTGCGAGAGTATAGATTGGGGGGATTAAGGCTGGGGCAGCTATCCCAACGGGTAGGGCGGATAGGCCTATGGGGTGTTGGCGTGGCGGTTGATGGCCCCATCAAGTACCGATTTGGACTTAGCTGCCTCGGCTTCCAGTGTTTCGGCCCAGATCTGCGTTGCCGTGAGATTTCCATCGCGCGCGTCAAGTTCCAGCTTTTCCAAAGCATCGTGTAGTTCAATCTGCCCCAATAGAGACGCCGCGCCCTTGGCCCTATGGGCTGCTTCTGCAAAGGCCAGCGTATCGAGCGGGTCGCTCGCTATGCGAAGGTCCGCCGTAAATGCAACTATCTCGGACAGAAATTTCTCCGCGATATTTGCGACCTTGGCTCTGCCTAACAAGTCGATCATCTCGGAAAGCGCTTCGGGGAAGTGTGCCGTATCCGGTTTCGACAAGTGCTTTGAGCTGACTTCTGCAACAATATTTTGCAGAGCCTCTAGCCTGATGGGCTTGGTATGAAAGCGATCCATACCCGCAGCTACAGATCTTTCACGGTATTCTTCGCGCCCATGGGCTGTTAATCCGACAATATGTGTCCCGGCGTTTATCCCGTTACTGCGGCGTAAGCGTTCGGTCGCTTCAATCCCGTCCATGACTGGCATGCTGATGTCCATCAAGATGATATCGAACACCTCGTCCTTGGCTTTTTGTAGGCAACCTTCGCCGTTAACAGCCTCGCGTACAGTGTGACCCATGGTCGTTAGCATGTCGCACAGGACACTGCGGTTGATGCTGTTATCTTCGACAATAAGGATATTGCATGAGGGCGCTTGCTTGGCGTTTTGGGCCAGATTGTCACTGTCGTCTCGCGTCTCAGGTTCCGTGCGTCTTAAAGGCAAAGTTAAGATGAACACCGATCCCGCACCTTCGACACTTTTTAAGGACACATCCCCGCCCATCGCCCGCGCGATGCGACGAGAGATGGACAAACCCAAACCATCCCCACGAGCCTGGCGACCTTCACTATTCGCGAGGGCAATAAAATCCTCAAACACCTGTTCGTGCTGTTCGGCGGGAATTCCGATGCCGGTATCGATCACTTCAATACGAAGTGAAGAGGTTTCGGGGCCATGAATGCCGGTGACGCGTAAAGTGACTTCGCCATCTTCAGTGAACTTAATTGCGTTTCCGATCAGATTGGTAAGTACCTGGCGAATTCTCCCGGAATCACCGTGATATGGCCCTTGCATTGTTGGGTTTATGTCGAGTTTCACAGCCAAGTTTTTCTCATTGGCGAGCGGTTCAAACAATTCGACCAACGCTTGCATTAGCTCTGTTAGATCAAAGGCTTCGGAGTTCAGTTGAAGATTACCCGTTTCAATACGAGTGATATCGAGAGCTTCGTTCACATGTTCCAGCAAAACCTCGCTGGAAGATGTTGCAATGCGGGTATAGCGAGCCTGTTGGTCGTTTAGGGGGGTAGTCTTAAGCAGATCAAGCACACCCAGGATACCGTTCAGGGGGGTGCGCATTTCGTGGCTCATCACTGTCATGAATTGTGACTTGGCCTTGTCCGTCCTCTCGGCTCGGTCGCGGGCATCAATCAGCTTCTGCTCGTTGATCTTACGCTCGCTGATGTCACGGATGTAGGCAATGAACTTGATGTCATTACCATCATGAGTGGTTGTAACGTTTAATTCGACTGGGAACTCTTCGCCACTTTTGCGCAAAGCGGCAAGCTCGACACGGCCGGCATCAACGACACGTGGCGCTCCCGTTTCTAGGTAACGCTTCATGCCATTGTGGTGCGCATCGCGCATACGCCGTGGGATGAAGGTGTCCTCCATCGTCAACCCCACAATTTCGTCTCGGGTCCAACCAAAAACGCGCTCGGCCGAAGCGTTGAATTCGATAATACGTCCGGAGCTATCTGAAGTTACAATCGCATCTAGTGATGCAGCGACGGTCGATGAAAGTTGCTTTGACGATGCAGATAGTGCCGCGTCCCTGCGAACGGAGCGCTGCAAAAGTCGATCCATGAAGAGTAACAAGAGTGCCATAAGGATCAGTAAACCGACTGCAATTCCCCCGGTTCGAGACAACTGGCCGGCCAATTCAGCGCGCCGGTCTTCGGAACGCTCGGCGACTATCCGGACGCCCAGCAATGCAAGCTCTCGAACAACAGGGCGAACGTCACGAACCAAGCGTTTCAGTTCAAGTAGATCAGTTTCGTCCAGTGGCTCGGACGAATCCAGAATTGCAACGGCATCGTCCGCAAAGACCTCGATTTGCTCAATCAATTCCGCCGCTTCGCTACTGTCACCATAAATTTCGCGAGCCCGCCCAGAATTGACAACGTTCAAACGACTTAAGGCAATATCTGCACGCAACTGTAATTGGTCAGAGAAGCCTGTCCGTGCAGCAATTTGCTCGGTTAGAACGGCGTCGAGGTTCGCAAATTCGATGTCAAGCTGCGAAATGCTCCACTGAATGTTGTCTTCATCAGCGCTCGACAAGTCGCGTACCTGTGTTACCAGGTTCGAGACCATTGTTGCGAACAAGATGATCAACAGGCAGATGCCTGCCAATACCAAGAGACGGTATCGGTTCAACTCGGACTTCAATTACAACCTCCTGTTTGAGGTCACCGTAAGCACACTCAGCGTGTTAATCTACGACTTTCAAATGCTTAAGCTGCCAGATGCTGAACGTGTAGATCGTTTCAGTCCGGTATTTGGGATCCTGGTCGTATGGGAAAACAACCCAATAAGGTCCCTTGTCCCTAACAGACATCGTCTCGCCATCCATGCGAGTGGCGATGATCGGAGCGTCGTTTTCAAGTTCCGCCAGCGGCATCGTGACCTTGTAGTCGTTTAAGGCCACCATCTCGATACTGGTGCCGTCTGTGTTCAATTCGGTAAGCAGGGCTTTTAACGGCACCCCCGAGAACGTAACTTCATCATCTGTCCAGATCGTTGAGGTGCTGAATGTCACCTGGTCCATTGCGTCAAGATCTTGAAGGCTGAATTCGTTGGTCGCAGCGTTAGAGCCTGTTGTTGTTATTTCCAACGTCATCTCTTCCCGAGCTGTAGCCGGAGTGATAAAACTCAGCAATAGCATGAACAGTACGACGTAAATCCGCGAGTAGTGTTTTTGTGCCATTGAATAGACTCCGGGTCAGGTAAACGGGGTTATAACTAATGATCCCCCACGGTCATCAGAGCATTGGCATAGGCATCTATACCAAAGTATAGTTCTGTCATGATTTGGCCTGATTTTTTGGTTGTGAATGCGTTCAGCGTAAGGACACTGTGGACATGCCTAATATCCTCTTAGCTGACGACCATGATCTGGTCCGCGACACAATCGCAGCCTACTTGGAAACCGTAGACGATTTCAAAGTTCAAACCGCTGCCAATTTGGAAGAAGCGTTGGAATTGATGCGCGGTCTGGATTCCATCGATCTGCTGATCCTCGACTATCACATGCCGGGAATGGACGGTTTGAATGGTCTCAGTCGCGCCCGTCAGGCCTTTCCTGCTACTAAGGTTGCACTGATGTCAGGTGTCGCCAACCGGGAGGTTGCCAACAAGGCAATGGAGAACGGTGCAAACGGGTTTATTCCCAAGTCGTTGAAAGCCGTGTCGCTGGTCAACGCCATCAAGTTTGTACTGTCAGGCGAAAGGTATTTTCCCTTTGATTTCGGACAGGCAGATGAGCCAGTGGAGTCATCTGGCTTTTTTGCCACCCTGTCCGGCCGGGAGATGCAGACGCTGGAACAGCTCTGCATCGGCCTCTCCAACAAGGAAATTGCCCGAAATCTAGGAATCCAAGAGGTTACGGTAAAGCTGCATGTAAAAAACGTGCTGGCAAAATTGGACGTTTCCAATCGAACGCAAGCCGCGCTTCTGGCGAAAGAGAAGCAGTTGTTCTAAACGGCGGAACAAACGCCACAACAGGTTTTATCTTTTCTGTTTCGAACTCGCATTTGGTTGCGTGGCGAATTTCTCATTCCACTAAAAGTGCCCTGTGTTGCGCGCGGAGTCTAAATAGACTTCGAGCTTTGTCTTGCCGACCAATAAAAGGAGAGCAACGACGGTTGAAAAGGACACTCGGGTTTTATGGCAGATCTTTGAGTCGCAAATGGTAAGGGTTACGCGAAAGAAACAACCAAGAATTAGCAAATTCAATAGCTTAGATTTTGCCTAATGGCAAAACTATGTGTCGCCCGACATCATTTGTCAGGCGACAAATAGTTCTGCCACCAGCGACAGAACCTTGCCATTTTCGCCTCACTTCCTTCATCCAGCACCTAGACCGATTTCATTGATCCTGACTTCCTTATGGGAAAATCAGGGCTGATTTGCAGATCAGACGCCGAAGGCGCAGCCGAGGACACGGTGTTGTCTAATAGGGTTGCCCGAGGGGGAAGGCAGCGTCTTACCCCTGATGGCCAGGGGCATTTGGCTTGTCCAAATCCCGCTGGCCCCAAGGAATACAGGAGCGGTGGGGCATGCTTTGTCGTCACTATTTTTGAACAAGACGCCTTCATCATGTGAATCTGCGTGAGCGGAAACCGAGCTTATCCCGTCCTCAACATAGAGCATCATGACCAGAATGCTTGCGGTTTTATGGGCGCGACACTCCTTAACAAAAGGGCGAGAGCAATGATGAAGAATGCGAAGAGCGGCAAACGGTCTAAATCTCCCAGCAAGCAATGGATGAAATCTCAGTTGTATTGCGGTTGTATGGTTTTGTCTGTATGCGTCGGTGGGCCAGCATCAGCCAGTGATACGTTCAACAGCTTTTTTGTAAATGGTTTCCACCCGAATATTGTGTGGCAAGAATAGACTGGTTTCAGGCCGGAATGTCTGACGGGAGGCTTGGAATAGAACCAAGCTATTTCAGTGTTTACGAACAGCTTTGCGCGCGTCGCTCGAAAACACCTGATAGGGAGGCGTACTTCGCAGCCTATCGTGAAGGTGTTCGGTCTTATTGTAATCCCAAAAACATCTATCAGATAGCCCGTACCGGTGCAGTCGCTATCGGCGCATGTGAGGATTCTGCCGTTATCCGCAAGGCCGTTCAGGATGGCTTTGCAAATCTTCTTGAACAATGAACGAGTGATGCCTTCGAAAATTCTCTACCTGCAAGGGCGCGGAACTAACTAAATCTTTACCAAGCTGCGGAATGCTCAAACCAAATGAAGACTTCCCTCGGACTGGCCCGGCCGCAAAGGTTGGGCATTTTTTTTGCGTTTAAGAGTCAAAGGGTTGTGTTGCAAAATCATTGAAAGGTCAAGATGAGCCTTTTTCCGGCGCACCTACCCTGTGAGTTCGGCAATTAGCTAATGGGTGACGCAATCCATCTTTCTTCGGTCACCCTTGCCGTCGCAGATGGAGAAGACTCGAACCGTTCCACACTCACCCTTTTGGGCCGTTTTAGAGAAATTGGAAATCCGCCGATTAGCGCGCGGCTCACATTGAGTGGTGGACATTGCTGGGCAACCTGCCGGAACTTGGAGACAACCTCTCTGGCTTAAGCCTCTTGTTTGCAACTATTGGCCCTCCTTCTCCAGAATGTGGCAGTAGACCAATTCGGCTCGTTAGGCTGAAGGTCAAGTCTGATACAGTGACACATGACCCTCTAGTATGAGCTTGAGGTAACTTGCCCTGTTCTCGGAATTTGCAAGCTTGGCACAAATATCCTGACTTGCAGCGACCATTTCGTTGCATCGCTTCGGGTTAACACTACCAAGATATGTTCTCTTGTGTTGGCGGTAAAACACACTTTACGCAAATGTGCCTGTTTCCAGCCATGGCTCGAAAAGGAATATCTTAAAACCGCCATCCCGCATCTGTTAAGGCTGAAATCACTTCGTCCGATAGATTTGGACTGGAATAAAATGCTGCTAGAACAAGATCTGGCCTGAACTCTGGCCACGACTGTTTCAGTTGATTCAAGGTTGCATGTGCCTCTTTGGATTCGCCCAACCTTTGATAGGAAACCGCCAAAAATACCAAAGACAGCGCACTGACCGGGTCCCCATTGTCACTCGCAAATTTCAAAGATGCGATTGCTTCCCTAAACTCACCGATGTGAAAACTGGCAACTGCGTGAATGTTCCTGTGGGCAAACCGATGACTTCCTATCTCTCTGGGGTGGCTTGGGTCGCTGACGTCATACGCTTCTTCAAAGCGACCCATAACCAGTAGTATCACGCCGCGAAAGTCCAGAACGTTTCCGTCATTGGGTCGAAGCGACTGCGCGAGTGCTGAATACTCCAATGCTCTGTCATAGTCGCGAGAAACGTAAGATACCCATGCCATTGCCGATTGGCTCCAGCCGTTTGAGGGCGCAATGTCCACAGCTTTCTGTGCCATTTGTCCTGAATTCAGTATCAGCGCGTCACGCTCTTCCTCGCTTCGCGTTAGTAGAGCCTGGGTTCCCAGACTATGGGCCAATCCGGCATATCCACAGTAAAAATCGGGAGCCTCATTTATTGCCATTCTAAATATGTCGCTGGCCAGGATCTGGTTATCGATAGTTGCGATTGGAAAGAGCAGGCCCCGAGCTTGATCGCAGTAGTTTGACGCCTGTACTGCAGCGGGTGATTTAGCGGATAGAGCCTGTCGCTCAAGTGAGCGCGCGGATGTCTTTGGGTTGAGATCAACAACCTGTTCCATGCGCCCGCCCAAGACGTAAGCAAGAGCAATGATCGCTATGGTGACAGCAGGGATGCCAATCAGCCAGGGTAATCCTGGCCTGAATGGCGTATGATCGACATTGCTCTGAATTGTACCAGAGCGGTCCTCGAACCAAGGCGCGTAGCCGCCGCTATCAATGTGAATGCGCAGATCGTCTCCAGCACCTGCCGTTTCATAGTAATGCTGAAGTTTCCGCCGTAACCGCCCCGCATCCACACGAACAACGTTGATATGGCCGTCATCACTGGCAAAACTCTTGAAGTAAACATCCTGAGCGATTGTTTTGCCAAGAATAGCTTCGGATCTACCCGCAATGGCCTCTTCGACAACGTAGCTCAGAAAGTTCCGAAGGCGTTCAGCCTTGCCAAATATGTCACTCGCCAATACCTGGTCCAGCGCGTACTTCACACGGGTCGCGTGACGTTCCGGATCAAGGGTCAATTCTCTGTCGGGCATCTGAAACTTCAAGTTTCTCTGTATTTTCAATTTCATACTGTCAAATGAATATTTGAATGTCACCCTAATTTCACAGTGTAACCCTTCCGCGCTGCGCGATGTGCCCTCAGCCTGGTGCCTAGAGATGGACTAGGCGCCAGGGCAATGACGGACATCAACTTACTAGAGCTCGCTTTTCCGGACCAAATCAGCCGCATCCGAGTCATGCGAAAGAACCATCGTGGATTCGAGGCACTTTGCGGTGACTTCGAGTTGCTCTCAACCGATTTGGAGAGGGCCCGGAAGGTCAATGAGCAGACGTCACCATGTCTGATTGATCCTGTCACCGAAAGCCTAGACGGGCTAGCCGAGGAAATCGCTGATCATCTCTCTCGATTCACCAATTCAGAGATTGTCCCGAAAGCCATTTCAGAAGTGGTTCTCATATTCACCCAGGCTCGAACAAAGGACTGAAAATATGCTGCAAGACAGACAGAGGAAGTCAATTAAGTCACTCAGCGCACTCGCCGTCGCAGCGACATTGTTCGCCACAAATGCGTTCGGTCAGGCTCCTCCGGTACAGGAGCCCTCATCCCAAGAAGATATTGAGGCTGCGCTGACTGGCGGCGTGCCAATGGGACGTTGGAAAGAGGGTCTGACCTTTGAGGGCATCTCTCCTCAACCGTGGTTGAAAAGTGCGGCAAACTGGTTCCCACGCACAGAAGATGTACAGCCCAACGAGATGAGAATTATCTTCATGGGATCTGCCCCGTTCATTCGCCCTGGGCAAATGAACACAGCGATTCTTGTTGAGCTGGGTAACGGTAAGATTTTCATGTTTGACATTGGTGAGGGCTCACCAGCGAACATCATTGCCAGTGGATATGCACTGAATGAAATTACCGATGTATTCATCACGCACCTGCACGTAGACCACTTTGGTGGTCTGCCGTACCTGTGGATGTTCGGAACCTGGGCAGGTGGATGGCACGAGCAGTTGACGGTCCACGGCCCATCCGGCCGCACCAAGGAGTACGGCACCGCAACGATGGTAGAAGGCATGAAAATGATGACCGGCTGGCACCGGGATGCGTTCAGCGTCTTTCCCGTTGGCAAAGGTTGGGACATCGAAGTCAACGAATTTGATTTCCGTGACAATGGCGGCGTGATCTATGATGAAGACGGGGTCAAAGTCACACACTGGCAAAGAAGCCATGCCAAGGACGGTGCGTCTGGATACCGGATGGATTGGAATGGCATGTGCTTCATCTGGACTGGTGACGGTCGACCCAACATGATCGATATTCCTTTTGCCAAAGGCTGTGA
The DNA here is from genome assembly GCF_900312795.1 of Ruegeria sp. AU67. NCBI lineage: Bacteria > Pseudomonadati > Pseudomonadota > Alphaproteobacteria > Rhodobacterales > Roseobacteraceae > Ruegeria > Ruegeria sp. AU67. The sequence goes on along the minus strand of NZ_OMPH01000027.1, from coordinate 118,171 downwards.
TGTCTTCGTCACGGAACAGCAGCAGGAAATCATCGAAATCTCATCCGGAGTTCAAGGCGTGCCGCCATTCCTCGGGCGTTATACCGTCGATACCCATCACACGCCGAGCTATGCGGCCGGCTACATTGCCAACCTGGTGCAACCCAGGCTTTTGATGAACACTCACATGAGCTATGACCCCTATCAGATCGAGGAAACCGTGGCGGAAATCCGAGAGCACTGGAAAGGCCCCTATCACTTTGGAGCGCCTGACGGGATCGTTGTGAACGTCACCAAAGATCAGATATGGGTTCGAGAAGGCATCTTACCCGAGTTCCCAAACTCACGAGCACCGCAGTTTGACTTTAGCAATGGTCAGTTGATCGTGCCGAAGCCACCCCATCGGCGCGAAGACATTCAAGAACCCTACGTGCGCGATATGGAGATCGATCCTAAGCTGTACTATCCCGAGGGATATCACCCTGAGCTGCTGACCGAGTGGCCAGTTGATGACGATCTTGTTGTTCCTCTGGAAGCGCTTCCCGAAAACCTGAAGGAGAGTATGGGCGCGGCGTGGCGCCATCGTGAAGCCAACCGCAAAGTGTTGGAAGAGCAAGGTGACAACTAAGTCATCATGACAAACAGGGCGATCACTCGTAAGTTCGGGTGGTCGTTCGAGCTTTTCTGGAAACATCACGAAGGAATGAAGTCTTGTTAATCGTACTTGGCCTCTACTTTGGAATAGTCTGGCTGGTCTTTTCCAAGTTTCACCTTCTCCCCTGGAATGGATTCTGGAAAACTCTAGTTTACGGTGTAGCCGCTGTTATCGCTCTGGTGGTCATCGGTGCGCTGAACCACACAACTCCGACTGGCCCGGTATCCATTCAGGGTGTTTCAACGAATATTGCTCCGAACGTGGCGGGCACGGTTACAGAAGTCGTTGTGGAGCCAAACCAGGAAGTCGCAAAGGGCGAGACCCTATTCCGGATAGATAATGAGGTTTTCAAAGCCGAGGTTTCCCGGCTCGAAGCTGTTTTGGAAACTGCAAAGTCATCTGCCGATCAACTGCTATCAGATTTATCAGCTGCCGAGGCCGAGATTGAATCCCTGACTGCTCAGCTGACTTTCGGAATTCAGCGTCGCGATGACATCATCCGTTTGGAAGAACGCGGGGCATCAACCACGTTCCAACTGCAAGAGGCCGTCTCAACCATCGACCAGTTGACCGCGAATATCCGCGCAGCAGAAGCCCGGAAGACAAGCCTTGAGCGACGTATCGCCGCGAAGATCGACGGGCGTGACGCAGGTGTTGTGGAGGCCGAACAGACACTTGCGCAAGCTCTTTGGGATTTAGAGCAAACAGTTGTAAAAGCGCCGGGAAACGGCGTTGTCACGGCTGTATCACTACGACCAGGTAACCGCGCCACTCCGCTACAAGGGGCAATAACTTTTGTCAAACCTGGGGACTATGCAGTAATTGCTACTCTGCCCCAATCTAGTCGCGCTAATGTTTCGGTCGGTGACGAAATCCGGCTTGCATTTAGAACGGAACCCGGTGAAGAAATTACCGGCCGTATTTCCGATTTTCCGGTCGGAACTGTCGAAGGTACTGTTGATCTAAGATCAGGTCTTCCCTCATTGCGCGAACTAGCCGGGATATCCAGCTACATCGTATTGGTTGAACTACCTGCAGATGCAGACAGTAATTCCTTGCAATTTGGAACGTCAGGAACAGCTTTGGTCAAGACAGACAAAGCCGGAGCTATTGGTGTTTTGGCAGAGATCCTTTTCTGGATCACTAAAAAGCTCAATTATCTTTGAAAAACCAAGCCAAAGCATCTGTGTCATCAATGAAAACTGTCGAACTCAAATCCTTGGTGTTTCGGTGGCCCGGTCAACCTGACCCGGTTCTCTCAGTCGATAGCTTCGATCTTGAGGCCGGGGAAAGCGTGTTTATGAGAGGCCCCAGTGGCAGCGGAAAGACCACGTTGCTCTCGGCAATTGCTGGCGTGATCGATGTACCGCAAAGCGCGGTTCGCGTTGCAGGCACGGATGTCGGGGCTTTGGCCGGAGGTGATCGTGACCGTTTTCGCGTGGATCATTTGGGGATTGTTTTCCAGGTCTTTAATCTCTTGCCTTGGCTCAGCGCGCTTGAAAACACGTTGCTGCCCTGCCGGTTTTCAGCGCAACGGCGCAATCGGTCGGGGCCAGACCCCAAGGCTACCGCCACACGGTTGCTAAGTGAGCTGGGTCTTAAAGATACTGAGCTCATCAATCGACCTGCCAGCGCACTGAGTGTTGGGCAGCAACAACGCGTTGCGGCGGCGCGTGCTCTGATAGGGGCGCCTGAAGTAGTTTTGGCGGATGAACCCACCTCGGCTTTGGATGAGGAAGCGAAAGATACGTTTGTCCAGTTGTTGTTGAAGGAATGCAAAGCATCAGGGGCGAGTTTGTTATTTGTCAGCCATGATCGCAGCCTGGAAAAACACTTCGATCGGAGTGTTGACTTGCCGATGCTGAACGCGGGCAAAACGTGATGTTTAATCTTTGTTATAAAAGCCTTCTCAATCGCCGCTTTATCGCTGCGTTAACTGTTCTTAGCATTGCCTTGAGCGTGGCTTTGATTGTTGGGGTTGAACGACTGCGAACAGAGGCACGAGCGGGTTTTGCCAATTCTGCATCAGGGATCGATCTGATCATTGCGGCACGCGGAAACGATGTGCAGATCCTGATGGCAACGGTTTTTGGTGTCGGCACAACTGGCGCTGGTATCAGCTGGGACAGCTACGAGATGATCGAAGATCTGCCCCAGATAAGCTGGGCAGTGCCAATTATGATGGGTGACAACCATCGTGGATATCCCGTGATCGGAACGTCCGAGCAATATTTTGACCACTTTCGTCATAGTGGCGGCCGGCAACTGATATTTGCTGAAGGTGTTCCGTTTAAATCTCCAGATGGTGCAGTGATTGGAGCAGAAGTTGCTCAGGCTTTCGGGTACACGTCAGGCACTGAAATCGTGAATGCCCATGGCTCAGGGGAAGTCGCCTTTGATGTGCACGACGAAGCGCCATTCACAGTGACCGGCGTGCTGGGGCATACCGGGACGGCCGTCGACAGAATGGTTTTTGTCTCACTCGAGGGTTTTGACGCCTTGCACGAAGAACCTGCGTCAGAGGTTGCGGACCCATTCGTTTTGATCGAAGCACCAGAAGTCGCCAGAGAACACGAAGACCATGACCATGTGGAGTTAGACGAGCCTGACGAGCACGAAGAAGGGCATCAGGAACATGACGACCGTCATGCTCACGGAAGCGGCCATGAAGACGAGGGGCAAACTGTCACGACCTCTGACGGGCACGATCACGATGGCCATGATCATGAACCGGGGACCATCAACGCGATTTTTGCCGGGCTGGAGGAGAAAACGGCGGTGCTTTCAATTCAACGGCAACTGGCAGACCATCGCGACGAGGCACTGACCGCTGTTCTTCCTAATGTTGCGCTGTTGCAGCTTTGGTCGATTACCAGTACGGCCGAGACTGCGCTGCGTCTGATGGCAGGCGCTGTGGCAGTGGCTGGAATGATCGGCATGGTGGTCATGTTGTCTGCTTCGCTCGACAACCGGCGGCGTGAATTTGCGATCCTTCGATCCGTGGGCGCAACACCAGCCGGCGTCTTTTCCCTGATCTTGCTTGAAGCCGTTTTACTGTTGTTGGCCGGCATCGTGCTTGGAGTAATCGCGCTCAGCGCTCTCACGCTCGTGATAGATCCGCTTCTTGCCGCAAATTTTGGGCTTCGCATCGGTGTTGGCGTGCCGAGTTTTCGCGAGGTTCTTCTCATAGCCATCGTTTTCTGCTCTGGTCTTCTTGCCAGTATTATACCTGCGTTAAGGGTGTACCGTATGACGCTATCAGACGGACTGTCGGTGCGGCTTTGAATAAAAGGATCCGCTGAAATGAAGACCATTGCGCATTTTCTGAATATCTTATTCGCCCTTGCGATTGCGGGGCCTCTTCTAGCAGCGGATCCGCGCAACATAAGTTGGCAGGATCTCCTTCCTGAAGAGCGGCCTTACCACGATCCTTTTGCCACCCTAGAATATTCTCAGGTCAATGCGTTGGCCATGCTTTATCGGATTGAGATTCTGCATGCGGGCACTGCGGATGACGAGAAGCGCGCCGAAGCGTTTCAGATCCGCGAAGACCTCGTATCTCAAGGTCTTGACCCAGATTGGTTGTTTGAACAACGCGAAATTGTGATGAACCAACGGTTGATTGCCGCGCGCGAACCGAACCTTGACCTTTTGGGGGAGAACGTGCGTCTTCCCGGCTATCTCCTTCCCCTGGATATTGTCGACCAGAAGGCGGTCGAATTCCTTCTGGTTCCGACAGTTGGAGCCTGCATTCACACACCACCACCTCCAGCCAATCAGATGGTTTATGTGCGATACGAACAAGGCTTCGAAATCGACGAGTTATATAAGCCTGTCTGGATAAGCGGGGAAATGCGGGCACTGAGCAGGTCCCAGTCACTCAATTACGTGGACGGCCAGGCAAATATCGAAACCTCATATGCGATGGATGCGCTGTCGGTAGAAATCTATGACTGATCAGTCAGACTAGAGGGGATGTGTCGCAAACATTTGGAACGGCCAAAGTCAGCGACTTACTGGGCACACCTATCCTGCGATCTCGGCGAATAGCTGGAAGCCAGACGTCGTATTGCTGGGGAATTGCCGGTTCCGGATCATGTTGGCGACCTCGATGCCGTCCAAGGCAGCTGATGCGGATCTGAATGATTTGAACCCACACATGTGCCGTACGCGACGCTTGATAAATCGATGATCCTGTTCGATCAGGTTATTCAGATACTTGGACCTGGCCGTTTGGATTTTTGCTGGGCAGCCAAACCGATTGAGGATTTTGTTCACCTCTCGAATGCCCGCCGCGTTGGCTCAACTTTTGTCGATGACGATCTTGCTTGGGATTCCATTTGAAGCCAGCGCTTTGCCAAAGAACCGTGCTGCTGCTGGACAGTTCCTACGCTCAGACAGCATGAAATCAAGGGTGTTTCCCGCTCTGTCGACCGCTCGATAGAGACACATCCACTTGCTGCGCACACGAATGTAGGTTTCGTCCATGCGCCATGAACTCTGAGTTGGACGCTTCATTGATTGCGCACGAGCAGCGACGATCGGCGAGTATTTCACAACCCACCTATTCAATGTGGCGTGGTCAACTCGCACATCTCGTTCAGCCATGATCTCTTCCAAGTCATGATAAGAAACCGTGTACCGCAGGTAGAAGTAAACGGCGTACAAAACCGCATCCTTGGGAAAATGACAGCCTTTCAAGAAAATCATGCTGAAACCTGTTGGAGAACGATACGCGGACAACCAACTTCGAAATCTACATGCTCGTCAATCCAGACCCAAAGTTTGCGACACATCCGCCACACGTTCAGTTTTATCAATGTACAGAACGAACGGTTCTGGGTCAAATTCCACTTTAAAACCCAGCAGGGGATCAAGAATCTGACTGATGAAGAAGCAGCACAGATCATCGCCGGCGACCGCGAAAGTCATCAGCGTGATCTCTACGATGCCATTGAAAAAGGGGATTTCCCGAAATGAACGCTTTACGTCCAAGTCATGCCAGAGAAGTATGCGGGTACGTATCACCTCAACCCATTTGATCTCACCAACCCGTCCTTTTAAGCCGCCTAAAGTCAGGGGTGTGTCTGTGTTGAACCATTCCGATACGTCTAGTTCTGGTGTTTGTATATTCTCGTCCTCTTTAGCAAGCAGCCGCCTTGGGATCGGCGGCTGCACGGTCGAAATTCAGTGAAGTTTGCCCGGCAGACTCAGGTCGCCAGATGCGACGTCGAAAACATCTGTGACGCAAAGCAAGGGCGCATGGATATTCGCGTTAACCCTCAAGGCGGATGTGACACCGTCATAAGCGACACCATCCAGTTCTACGTCGCTGGCGAAGCCTGCGTTCACCACAATTTCGGGTCCGTCGAATAGCGGTGTAAACCCAGGGCTGTCCAGAAAGATCGGGAACCCAGGCCATGTCGCAGGTAGCTTGGGTGTGGAACCTTCGGGGATGTCCCGTACGGCAAGCGCGTCGGGTCCGCACGCTTCGGTCGGGGTCAACACAACCCAGTGGCTGTGCCATTCGATGCCGTCATTGGCCGGATCTCCGTCGCCGTTTTCGTCAAAAAGCGGTGTGTCATCAAAATCTGGATGACTGGTTGCGGCCATTGCAAGGATGCCTGTGCCGCCTTCGAACCCAACGGCCGAAGGGTCCAAGGACGTAGGCCAGACATATGACCAGACGTCTGATCCACCGACCTCTCCGGTTGCCACCGGAACCGAGGCGCCAGCCGCTCCATTCGTTGTCATGTGAAAAGTGACGGTGTTTCCATTGCGATGCGCGTGCGCGGCCAGAATGTCAAAGTCCGCGATTTTACTGGCGTCTGCCGAAGATATGATGGCGCCATCTTGATGGATGGCATGGTCCCCATCAGCAAGAGCTGCGCTGCCGATGAACAGGGCCAGAGTGGAAGTGAGCATTGAGAGTTTCATGGGGGTCTCCTGTTAAAAGATAGCGAGTCGCTACTATAATGAGAATTACATTGCAACTATAATTTCGAGTCGCTACTAAAAGTGATATGAACACAGATCATCGCATACGCGCACTGATCAACCGTCTGGCCCGGATTTATGCTTCCGAAGGATGGGCGGGAGATTTGAACCCGACTCAGAGGATGGCGCTCGAGTACCTCGCTGAGGCGAACATGTACTCGCGCTCCCCATCGAATGTTGCAGAATACATCGGAACAACCCGTGGAACGATGTCACAGACGCTCAAAGCTTTGGCGCGCAAAGGCTATGTAGAAGAGCACCGCAAAGAACATGATCAGCGGTCGATTTCCTACGAACTCACCAAGGACGGGGGCGAGATCGTTCGTCAGACAAACCCAGTTGCTCAGGCAATTGGAGTTATGCCCTTAGAAAACCAAGCCATGCTTGAGCAGGGGCTGATGCAAAGCCTCAGTCTGGCTTTGGCCGCAAATGGAGGCCGATCGTTCGGCCAATGCAAATCCTGCGCCCATCATGATGTCACGACGGAAAACGGTTTTTGCAAATTGTTGAGTGTTTCATTGGAGCCCGGCGAAAAAGACAAGATCTGCATTGAGCACGAGGAAGCTAGATGAACCATCCTGAACTGTCGGCAAACATCGACGGCATTTTTCTTGGATCCATCAGAGATCGCTGGGAAGGTAAACCACCGTCTGCTATTCAGAAAGACCGGGTGGGCGGGCGGCAAGCCATTACCTTGCTTGGATTTTCCGGGGACGCTCAGGCGGACCTGACCGTGCATGGAGGCGAAGACAAAGCCATCCATCACTATGATTTTGATCACTATTCGGCTTGGCAAGCAGAGGACCTAATGGCACCCGGCACAATGCCAGCGGCGTTTGGTGAGAACATTTCTACGACAGGATTGACCGAGGAAAACCTCTGCATCGGCGACATCCTGTTACTCGGGACGGCGGTAGTTCAAATTAGCCAGGGGCGGCAACCGTGCTGGAAACTTGGGCTACACACGGGGCGCAAGGAAATGCCTTACCAGTTTCAGAAGACGGGCCGAACCGGATGGTACTAGCGTGTACTCGAACCTGGCGAAGTTGGCGCCGGTGATCGGATCACCTTGGCTGAAAGGCCAAATCCCAATTGGTCAGTATTAGCTGTTACACGCGCACGTCTGACTCGTCGTATTCTGCCGGAAGATGCCGAGGTTTTGTCTCAGATGGAAGAACTTGCTGAAGGTTGGCGACAAGCTTTTGGCAGAATGGCTGAGGGCAATGCCAAGGAGGATACATCGGAAAGGCTTGGAGGCTCCGGATAAGAACCCCAACGCGTTTGTCAGTCGCTGGGTGGAGTAGGCAAAAATTGAAACATCAACGCCAGCATCGATAAAATGCCATTAATCGCCTTGGCCGAGAAATGCTTGACGTTTGGGTCAAAATTGAATGACGTGATTCATTGATTTACTGAGGTTTTAGCTGTCGATGGAGTCAAATATCAGTGACGTTCCACAGTACTTGTAAGGCGACACATAGTTCTGCCACCAGCGACAGAACCTTGCCATTTTCGCCTCACTTCCCTCATCCAGCACCTAGACCGATTTCATTGATCCTGACTTCCTTTTGGGAAAATCAGGGCTGATTTGCAGATCAGACGCCGAAGGCGCCTGTTCCTGCTGATCTGCCACGTGGCGAACGCGGATAGGGGCGAGGCAATGCAATTCGACAATGGTAGTGCGGCCTGCAGGCGTAGCCGAGGACACGGTGTTGTCTAATAGGGTTGCACATCTCACTTATGACGTGGTTGTACAGGTGGCGTGTCACAAAGATCAGATCTTTCATGCGGCTCAAGACGCGAAAACGCTTGGGCGATCCTGGTTTGAAACCTACCTGAGTCGCCGTATCAACGTCGGGGTTTCCGGTGACTGGTTGGACCTCTGGAGCTAACGCATCTTCATCAGGCCGCTCTAACGTTAGGCATGACAATTGCCGTGGATCACAGTGTCGGTAGTTCGAAATTGGATTTCGAGCTGGAGCGTACCGCCATGTCGGCTGGGTTCGAGGTTCTGAGGAGTGGGCCGGAAGCCCTGAAATCTGAGTTGGAGCGCGCCAGACGCCGGTCTGGCTCTAAACGGTCTTATTTCACGACAGATATGGGCGAATTCTACACCTGGCTGAAAGACACTAAAGAGGACTCTGCAGCAGTGGATCTCAGGGCCTGCGTGCAGGATTTTGTACGGGAGAACTATCCGCTGGAGACCGGCGTGAAAGTTTTGGGTACGGAAATTTCAACACCCAAACTCATCACGCTTGAACGCGTGCGGGAGTTACATGGGGTCGGTGAGGTCCGGGTGCAAGGTATTCTCGTCCATCTTCGTGGTCAAAATGCGAGCGACCTGTCAAATATGAAAGATGTTAGCCATGAGGATCTGGCCGCCGTGCTCGATTTCTGGTCTGGATTGCAGAATATCAAATCCACCACGACCCAGCTGAATATCCATCCGGTCCAGGTGAAGGCGCTGATCCGGCAGAATGTTTTGGAAGCCCATCGTTTTGGAACGTCTCTGCGCTATTTGTCATCCTCCTCTGTGCAGACCTTGCTGACCCGGCTTGAAGGCCTGCGCGTCGCATCACCGGCGCGTCATAGGTTGCCACTCAAGGAATTCAGCCGAAAGAGCCGGGTTCCTCTGGCACGCGTTGTAAGCGATTGGGTGGCAGGTCGATTGACCGGCGTGTCGCGTGATCCAAAAGTCGACGGGTTGGCTGGTATGCTGATCGATCAAGCTGAAGCCTTAGAAAAGCAGGAGCGTGCATTTTCTGGCGACCTGCCGCTCTTGGATGCGGCGGCACGCTTGAAAATGAATGTGATATCGATCCGGCGTTTGTGGGATGGTGGCTTCCTTAATCAGATCTCGGTGCGAAACCCGGACACGCAGAATTACCGTTGCTACATCACTGAAGAGAGTATTCAGGCTTTCGCGGGATCCTACGTTACACTGGGCCAAAGGGCAGAGCAGTTTGAGATCGCAGCGATCCATCTGGGTCCCGCACTGGACTGAAAAGAAATCGAGACCATTTCCGGTGAAGCCGGATTTGTTCGCGCGTACCCGAAAGAGACACGAGGTGTGGTTCGTGAACTGGCGACCAGAGTAATGAGTTAATCTGATCCGATGGTCTCAACGGATATTTGAACCAGAGCACGCGGTGGAGTTGTCAGATGTTCCTCGGCGCATGCTCGCCAATAGTAGTTGGGGGGGGTGGGCACATGATAATACAGCCCTCATTGGCCATTGCGCCGCGGTTGCTCCCCTAGATCTCGTTGATAAAACCATGGTGTACCGTTTCAGATGGCCGATTTGACACTGCGAGAAACACGATGACCCGCCCAACTTTCTCTTCCAGCATTTCGCCTGAGATCGAGCAAGTCATCCAATCTAAACTCACCGCTTTAGAGGCGGATCATGATGTCCGGGTGCTGTTCGCCATTGAAAGCGGTAGCCGTGTATGGGGTTTCCCGTCTCCCGACAGCGACTATAATGTACGCTTCACCTACGCACTTCGGACAGACTGGTACCTGAGCATTGAGCCTGGTCGTGATGTCATTGAACTGCCCATTGAGGGCGATTGTGACATAAACGGATGGGATATTCGTGAAGCACTTGGTTTGTTGACCAAACCTAACCCCGTGCTGTTGGAATGGTTATCCAGTCCTATTAGGTACAGATGGAATGATGCGGTATGTGAACGGCTGATTGCCTTTGCAGCCAGGACGACCTACGGAGAATCCTGTCTGCACCACTATCGCCACTTGGCACAGAAGCAATGGGACAAGCATGTTAGTGAGAGCCAGGTGGTGATTTTCAAGGCGTATTTCTACATACTGAGACCCGCCTTGGCGATCTCGTGGATCAGGCAAATATCCGGCACGCCGCCGCCGATAAACCTTCATGATCTCGTGAAAGATCAGGATCTGTTACCCGACCTCATCGGGTATATTGAGGGGTTATTGACATTGAAAAGCAAACCAAGGAAATGGGCCTTGGGCTGCGCATAGCGATCATCGATGATTTTATACTAGATCAAATGGCATGGGCAGCCGTGGTGAAAAAGAACGAAGATCGCCTCGACCTCATCGCCGAGGGCGATAGTCTGCTGAGGTACTTTGTGAAAGAAAATGCCAAGGCCCAATATACCATTGTCGAAGGTACATGATAGCAGGTCGGGCACGCAACCAGCGATCGCTTCATATAACACCCATTCAGAGACGTTCGTGGTTCGCTATAATACCGCCAATCACTCAAGGGTTGCGAAACCAGCCGTTCGGGGTGCCGCATCGCGACAACCGCAATGCGGACGTAACAGACTTGTACACAAATGCGTTAATGTCTGCTTTGAGAATGTTCAACAGCTCCAGCAAACTTTGGAGCACTACTCAGTTTCAAGACTGACCGGGTCAGTAATCTTACACATTCCGTAACGTTTCAAGAATTAGTCGGACCTCAGGGTTTGACCTGAGTCTCTTTGGGTAAGCCAGCATATAGCTGTGTGTGAGCTCTAACGGTTCAAATTCCATTGTTGTGATCCTTCCTGCGGAAAGTTCATCGGCAGCCATCATGTTTGGCACCAACGCAACACCCAAGCCGTGCTTGGCAAAATTAAGAGCCGCACTGCTGGACTGAACCAGCGGACCTGAAGAGCGGTCGACTCTCCTGTGGCCCAGCAACGCGGTTTCCCAGTCCGGAGAAGATGCGAACCCTCGTCCCCAGTCGGTGTGAATGAAGGAATTATCCTCTACGGCTCCCAACTTGTTGCCATGACGCGCGGCAAAACCCGGGCTGGCGACGGCTATCAATCTATCCGCAAAAAGCTCTTCAACCTGGTATTCACCATAGAGATCGTGACCATAGAATATCCGCAAATCTACTTTGTTTAGCACCAGATCAATGGGGTCTTCGTCCACACGGATACTGAGCGGCACATGAGCGTCATCATCTGCGAGCGCAGCGATTTTCGGCGCGAGCCAGGTTTCAGCCACTGATTGAGGTGAGCTTAGTGTCAATCGTTTCTTCCGTTGCTGCTTGCGCAGCATCTTGGCTGACAACGCGCCCAATTCACTCATGGCATGGGCGAGTTGCGGATAGGCGGTTTGCCCGGCTTCGGTTAATGAAATTCGATTGCCTTGCCGGATGAACAACATCTCCTGCCAAAAGTCCTCAAGCAATTTAACCTGTTGACTGACCGCGGCCGAACTGACCCCCAGCTCACGCGCTGCGTTGGTGAACGATCCGGTGCGGGCTGCGGCTTCGAAAGCACGAAGGGCGTTGAGTGGAGCGCTTTTGTCCATGAGTCATCCGAAAGTTTTGCTTATGGATGATAATTAGAAACACTATTGATTGAAAGGGCACTACACATTTAACCTCTGCGCATCACCATGGAGGGGCTGACATGAAAGACCTGATCGATCTAGAGCGTTATCCCCTGGGCAAGCCTGATAACCTTGGCTGGAAGGATTTGGTCGAGAGCTGCAAGGCCAGCCTGGCCAAAGATGGTTTGTTTAATTTGCAGGGCTTTTTCCGACCCGAGGCGTTGGCGGGCGCGGTAGAAGAATTGAAGCCGGTTCTTGATCACGAGGCGTTCACTCACGCACGACGTCACAATATCTTCTTCAAGAAGGATATCGTTGGTCTGGAGTCCGATCATCCAGCGTTGACAGAATTTGAAACTTCGAACCGGACTATCTGCGCCGATCAGATGGGCCGTGCCGCAGTGATCCGTCTTTATGAATGGCGGCCCTTCGCTCAATTCCTAGCCGCTGTCATGGACAAGACCGAATTGTTCACGATGCAGGACCCGCTCGCCCGGGTGAATGTCATGGGCTACTCAGATGGTCAGGCACTTAACTGGCATTTCGACCGCTCAGAGTTTACGACGACGCTGATGTTGCAGGCCCCCGATGAGGGCGGTGACTTCGAATACGATCAGGATCTGCGCAGCGACATAAATCCAAACTTCGAAGGTGTGGCAGATCTGTTAGAAGGAAGACGCACACCAACGCTCATAACGCTGGAACCCGGTACTCTCAACATCTTCAAAGGCAAGAACACAGCTCATCGTGTTACACCTGTCAGAGGTGATCAGGACCGCATCATCGCTGTATTTTCCTACTACGAGCGCTCAGGCGTGCAATTCTCGGAGCAGGAGCGTATCGGGTTCTATGGACGTGCATCATGAATTCAAGTGCTGCATTAAAAGATGACCGCAAACTGACCTATCTGAATGTTGAGGGCGCAGACAAACCCCTAATAAGCCCCGTACCTGATATGGTTTTAAACCGCGCACGGAAATATCGGCTGCAACGTCTACGCGACCATCTGGACCAATCGGATTGCGCGGCACTTTTGCTTTATGATCCATGCAATATTCGCTACGCGTTTGATTGTTCAAACATGCAGGTCTGGACGCTACATAATCCCATGCGCTATGCCCTGATCCTTGCGGGTGGTCCGGCGATAATGTTCGAATTCAAGGGCTGCCTGCATCAAAGCGAGGGCTTACCCGGAATTGACGAAATTCGTATCGCCAAAACTTGGATTTTCATGGCCTCGGGTGACAAGGTGGGGACCACCATTCAAGACTGGGCCGATGAAATCACTGACTTGATCCGAGAATATGGTGGCGGCAACACGCGTATTGCCTGCGACACTCTGGCTGGAAGCGGTGTCCATGCGCTGGAAGCGCGCGGGCTGTCTTATATAGAGGGCACGCAAATCACCGAAATCGCCCGATCGATCAAATCAGCCGATGAAATCGAACTTATGCGCTGGACAATCCATGTGTGCGAGGCCGGTATGGCGCGCATTTACGACCACTCCCTCCCCGGCGTGACCGAGCGTGAGCTTTGGGCACACCTGCATTTTGAAAACGCCCGTTCAGGCGGAGACTGGCTGGAAACCAAGTTGCTGACGTGTGGACCCCGGACAAACCCGTGGTATCAGGAATGTTCAAACAGGGTCTGTCAGGCCGTTGAATTGATTTCGTTCGATACTGATATGATCGGGCCTTACGGCTATTGCGCCGACCTGTCCCGGTCCTGGACTTGCGGATATACAAAGATGACGGGTACACAGCGCCGCCTGTATGATACCGCATTGGATCAGATTTATGATAATCTTAGCCTTGTGCGGCCCGGCACGAGCTTCACCGAATTTAATGAGATGAGTTGGCGCATCCCCGATGCGCACGTGCCTTACCGTTATTCACTCGCGGTGCACGGTGTCGGCATGGCTGATGAATGGCCGGTGGTGCCCTTGCACGTAGATTGGGGCCCCGGCGCGATGTCAGGGCGGTTCGAGTCCGGCATGGTTGTCTGCGTCGAAAGCTTGATGGCGGAAGAAGGCTCCGAGAGCGTAAAGCTTGAAACCCAAGTTCTGGTGACTGACAAGGGATACGAGCGATTAGATTGCTTCCCGTTTGAATGAAGCCCTGCGATCTCGGGTAGGAGACAGTAGTCCTCAAATCCGAGGCGAAAGCCGAAATTCGCACGGATCGCAGCATTTTGTAACATGGGCTCTTTCGTTTAATTCGCCGCAGCCCGCATTAACATCAGTACCTGAACGCGTCATGGTGCATCGAAAGGTAGCGTGTGGCGACGACGGTGAAAGACAGGCCATTGCTTGTCGCAAGGACGCAAAGCTGACAAACCACCAACCGCAAACATACCGGCGCGATCCAGGAACTGGCGTTTGGTGATTTTGCCGTGCGCGAAAAAGTCTTACAGGTCCAGAAGTTTCTGGTCAAAGTACTTTTCCGTCATGCGAGTCATTGTAAGTCTCCTTATGAGTAGGCAGTCAAAAAGGTTGGTTATTGTCCGATCTATGAGTCTTGGTTTGGCTGTGTTTTTAGAAACTCTGTCCAGCGCTACGCAGCCTTGAGATGCTCCAAGGCAGCCTGAGTGCCGCCTCCGTTATGAGGCACACCGCTCTTGGTTAGCCCCATTTCTACACCAGAAAGGGTGGCCATCAACATTAGGTCGTTGAAATCGCCCAAATGACCAATGCGGAACACCTTGTCGGCTACCTTGGACAGACCATTTCCTAGTGAGATGTCATAGTGCTCAAGGGCCGTAGCACGAAACGCATCGGCGGAGTGACCCTCTGGGACCTTAACCGCAGTCAAGACGCCCGATTCCTGACCTTGATGTGTGCACAAAACCTCAAGACCCCAGGCGCGCACGGCAGCCCGTGTCGCGGCTCCGTGTCGGGCATGACGGGCAAAAACGTTGTCTAACCCCTCCTCGTGCAACATGTCTATGGCCTCATTTAATCCATAGAGAAGATTGGTGCCGGGGGTGTAGGGAAAGAACCCCTTATGATTTGGCCCGACCATATCCTGCCAATCCCAGTAACTTCGCGGCGTGGTCACGGATTTTGAGTGTTTCAGCGCCCGATCGCTCACGGCGTTGAAGCTCAGACCAGGCGGTAACATCAGTCCTTTTTGCGAGCCGGAGACACACACATCGACCCCCCAGTCATCGAACCGAAAATCAATCGACGCAAGGCCGGAGATGGAGTCCACGATTAGAAGCGCAGGGTGTTTTGCTGCGTCTATGGCCCTGCGCACTTCCTCAATTGGTGAGACTGAGCCGGTGGACGTTTCGTTGTGAACGACGCACACGGCCTTGATGTCGTGCTGCTCATCCGCACGTAGACGGTCTTCAATCTGATTGGGGTCCGCGCCGCCGCGCCAATCCCCTTCGATCAGCTCTGGGTGCAATCCTAGTTTTCCAGCCAAGTTGCACCACATGAAGGCGAAATGCCCTGTTTCGAACATCAGAACTTTTTCGCCAGGCGAAACCGTGTTCACAAGTGCGGCTTCCCATGCGCCGGTGCCGGATGAAGGATAAATAAAGACGTTCTGTTTTGTCCTGAAAATCGTCTTCATGCCATTTAGGGCCTTATTCCCCACTTCAGCAAAATCCGGTCCTCGATGATCAATGGTCTGCGTGCTTATGGCTTGCAGGATGCGCTCTGGCACAGCACTCGGCCCTGGAATCTGCAAAAAATGTCTGCCTGCCTGACGCATTTGAACTCATCCTTACGCTGGTGCCAAAAGAGTGACGCTATTGCCTATTGCAAAAGTTAATTATGAATTCATTATTCAGTCAATGATGAAGTGAAGCGTCTAATTAGGCGTACAAGTAAGGGAAGGCGAACCTGATGGTAGAGAATGGATCGTTGTACCGCCGACTGTTGTCTGATGTACAGGGAGAGGTGATGTCAGATCCGGCATCGCTTGCTCGATACTCGACCGATGCCTCAATCTATCAGATGACACCGGACGCTGTGGTGATCCCTCGGTCCACAGAAGATGTCCAAGCTGTAATGTCCATTGCGCGAGACGAAGGAAGTTCGGTTCTGCCTCGCGGCGGCGGTACGTCGCAATGCGGGCAAACGGTCAATCAGAGTGTTGTGCTGGACAACACGAAACACTTGAATCGAATTCTAGACGTAGACGTTGAGAAACGTATTGTGCGCGTTCAGCCCGGTGTTGTTCTGGATCAATTGAACGTAGCTTTGAAGAAGCATGGCCTGTGGTTTCCCGTGGATCCGTCAACAGCGTCTCGTTGCACTCTTGGGGGGATGGCGGCAAACAATTCTTCAGGTGGAAAATCTCTGCGATACGGGATCATGCGAGACAACGTCCGTGCGATAAACGCAATCATGGTTGACGGCACGGAAGCGCGGTTCAGCGCTGATACGGCCGCATCAGGCGATTTTGCGGATCTTGTTGGTGACATGCGCGCTCTTGGGCGTCGCGAGGCTGCTGAAATTGACGCTCGTTTTCCCAAAGTCCAACGCCGTGTGGGCGGGTACAATATCGACGCCCTCATCGGTAACGACATCAACATGTCCCATTTGTTGGTGGGGTCAGAAGGCACATTGGCCTATTTCACAGAGCTGGAATTAAGTCTGGCACAGCTGCCGGCCGCGAAAGTTACCGGTGTGTGCCATTTCCCGACATTCCGTGCTGCAATGGAGGCCACTCAGCACATCGTGACACTCAATCCCCAGGCGGTAGAGTTGGTCGACGACACCATGATTGCGTTGGGGCGTGAAATCCCATTGTTTCGCGAAACGATTAATGCATTTGTTGAGGGCAATCCTGAAGCCCTACTGCTGGTGGAATTCGCCGAGGGTAGCGTCGAGGCAAATGCCGCAAAACTGGTCGAGCTTTCGCAACTGATGGGAGATCTCGGGTTTGCTTTCAGCGGTGCGGAAAACCGGTGGGGCGGCGTTGTCTCTGTTACGGACAACTCTTTGCAGAATTCTATCGCCGAGTACCGAAAATCCGGGTTGAATGTCATGATGTCGATGAAAGAGGCGGGAAAACCAATCTCTTTTGTCGAAGATTGCGCTGTCCCGCTGCCCGACCTCGCCGAATACACCGCTGGCCTGACCGAAATCTTTGCAAAACATGGCACAAAGGGAACATGGTACGCGCATGCCTCGGTGGGGTGTTTACACGTGCGACCTGTGCTGAACATGCGGCAGGACAAAGACGTCCGGACAATGAGGGCGATCGCCGAAGAAACATTTGAACTGGTCAAAAAATATAAAGGATCTCATTCAGGTGAACATGGTGACGGGATCGTACGATCAGAATTTCATGAGAAGATGTTCGGTCAGCGTATCGTTTCTGCGTTTGAGCAGGTTAAAAACCGGTTTGATCCCAACGGGGTGATGAACCCCGGCAAGATCGTGAACGCGCCTGCGATGGATGACCGGCGATTGTTCCGCTATGGTCAGGGCTATTCGGTTCCTGAATTCGAAACGACGCTGGATTGGTCCGCTTGGCCAGGTTCCGGAGGAGGGTTTCAGGGCGCCGTCGAGATGTGCAACAACAATGGTGCATGCCGCAAGCTCAAGGGTGGGGTTATGTGCCCATCTTTCCGAGCGACCCGAAACGAGCGTGATGTTACGCGTGGACGGGCAAATACGCTGCGGTTTGCCATCAGCGGGCAGATGCCGGGCGGTTTGTCGTCTGATGCCATGTTGGACACAATGAAGTACTGTGTGTCCTGCAAAGCTTGCGCTCGGGAATGTCCGACCGGCGTCGACATGGCGCGAATGAAAATCGAAGTATTGTCAGCAAAACGTAAAAAAGATGGGCTGACGTTGGCAGACAAATTTATAGCTCACCTGCCCCGATATGCGCCAAAAGTCGCGAAAATCGCGTGGCTTGTGAATTTACGAAACAAAATTGGACCCTCGCGTAAGCTATTGGAGGGACCGACTGGTAT
This sequence comes from Ruegeria sp. AU67, assembly GCF_900312795.1. Classification (NCBI taxonomy): domain Bacteria; kingdom Pseudomonadati; phylum Pseudomonadota; class Alphaproteobacteria; order Rhodobacterales; family Roseobacteraceae; genus Ruegeria; species Ruegeria sp. AU67. The sequence goes on along the minus strand of NZ_OMPH01000027.1, from coordinate 100,296 downwards.
TTCAGCGCGACGTGATCTGCCAGTGTGGTCTTCTGCTCCGTTCCGTGATGCCGAGGCTCAGGACAATGATCCGCAGGTGTTGCTGTTTGCCGATGTGTTCAACCGGTATTTCGAACCGGAAAATTTACGCGCCGCTGTCCGGGTTTTGCGGGCAAACGGACTTCGGGTGGCCGTGGCGCGAGACGATCAATCCGACAGGGCATTGGATTGCGGACGTACTCTTTTAGCTATGGGCTGCGTAGACGAAGCGCGTCACGAGGCACAACGCGTGATTGACGCGACGCGAGAGGCGGTTGCAAAAGGTGTTCCAGTAGTCGGGCTCGAACCTTCCTCTATCCTCACGTTCCGGGATGAGTTTTTGGCGCTTTGCCCGGGGCCGGAAACGGAGATGTTGTCGAATGCAACGCGTACCTTTGAGGAATTTCTGGCCGATCAGCCGGACTTGCCCCTGAAGCCGTTGGATCGCCCGATCTATGTGCATGGGCATTGCCACCAGAAAGCACACGATGCCGTCACACCGATGCTCAACCTTTTGAAGCGTATTCCGGAGGCACAGGTTCACATGATAGAAAGCGGTTGTTGCGGAATGGCCGGGGCTTTTGGGTATGCGCCTGAAACTATCGATGTTTCGATAAAGATGGCACAACTTGACTTGTTCCCGGCGTTGGAAGCAGCACCTATAGATGCAGTTATCGTGGCCGATGGGACATCTTGCCGCCATCAAATCGCCGAAGGTACGCAGCGGAAGCCCATGCACGTCGCGCGCCTGTTGGATATGGTTCTTGATGTTTAGGAAATGGAAATGAACCTGACGGACAGCATTAAACGCCCGACCCTTCATGAAGAACTGGTCGAAAGGCTGCGTAACCTGGTTGTCGAAGATGTGCTAGAGCCGGGTGAAAAAGTGCCCGAGAAGCAGCTTTGTGACTCGTTGGGGGTCTCACGGACACCTTTGCGAGAAGCTTTAAAGGTGCTTGCATCAGAAGGCTTTGTGGTACTTCAAGCCAACCGGGGGGCCCGCGTCGCAAGTGTCACGCGAGAGGAATTGGAGAATACGTTTCCAGTGCTTGCGACGCTTGAACAACTGGCGGGAGAGTTGGCATGTCAGCACCTGGATTCCGCTGAAATTGAACTAATCGAACGTCGCCACGCCGATATGCTGAAAGCCTATAAGTCACATGACCGACAGGCATATTTTAATGCCAATCAGGACATTCATCAGGCACTGATACGTGGCGCGCGAAACGATATCCTTGCGAGCCACCACAAGCTGTTGGCCGCACGGGTCCGCCGCGCACGTTTTATGGCCAACTTGTCGGACGAGCGCTGGGCGCAGGCCATCGACGAACATGAAGCCATGATGGAGTTACTCAGGGCCCGTAATGCAGATGGGCTTGGGAAATCCATGAAGCTTCACATGATGAACAAACTTTCTGCTCTTGTGAAAGCTCTGGAGGCAGAGGACGAGACACCTCGCTAAACCCTAGTAAAAAGCGCCTACCAGCTTCCCACGGATGCGCTGCTAGTCGGCGCTGAGACTAGGAAACAGAGGGGATAACCCACAGTCCTCAGCAAGTTTGTTGAGGTCTCGACAAAGAGCGGGATTCAGCCTCACACCGTCTTTGCGGCGGGCCTCTGCGGCAGCCGTTTTGCCGTCGCCCGGCAGGCGCACGGGATCATGACCGGGCAGGGGGGCGGATGCACGCATTTCAGAAAACACGCGGGCTGTGTTAGAAGCAAAGTCATTGCCCATCCCAAAGGCTGCCGGATTGAGCGCCATAACGAACTGGCCGGTGTTTGTGGATGAAGTTGTGTCCGAGGTGAAATTGACCACATCAGAACCGAAGGCCGCGCCGTTTAAGACCCCGGCCATCAACCCGATAGCTACGGAAAGACCGAACCCTTTCGGACCCCCAATCGGCAACAGAAATCCTTCTGACTTGAGGGCGGGGTCCGTCAATGGATTTCCATCACGCCCAACCATCCAGCCCTCGGGCATAAGCTTGCCTTGCTGCAACAGGGTTTTTATCTTGCCCATCGCAGCTACGGTTGTCGCCATATCAAACACAAACGGGTCGGGACCATCGGCAGGGGCGGAAAAAGCAATGGGATTGGTGCCAAGAAGCAAATCGCTACCGCCATAAGGCGGGACGTGGTTCGCGCTGCCCACTGCCGCGGCCATACCAAGCAGCCCTGCCTCGGCTTGTGGACGTACATAAAGTGCGAGTGGTCCCGCATGATTGCCGCGCCGAACACCAACCCACCCGATACCGGCCGCTTTTGCCTTTTCAATTGCAAGATCCCGCGCCGCCGACATAGCCAGATGGCCGAGGCCATCGTCTCCGTCGATCAAAGCGGTTGCGACAGTCTCATGTTCTACAGTTACTTTTGGCGTAGGATTGGAGCCACCTCCCGCCAGCCGGGCAAGGTACTGGCGCAGGCGAAAGACACCGTGCGTACCGTAGCCATAAATGTCGGCCTCGACCATCAACGAGGCCACCTTGTCCGCATCTGTTTTTGACACACCTCGAGTTTCGAGCGCGACCGCCACAAATTCACGCAGGGTGTGGCAGTCTATTTTCACAGGCTCAGAAGTCATCTCTTCCCACCTGTTCTTTGTGCCAGAACACCAATTTACGCTGTGTCCAAACCACCGACGCAAAAACCACCAGACCAACAAGGCTGAGATACAGGATCAACGAGAAGACGCGCGGCGTGTTGAGCTGCGAGGCCGCAACTCGGATAAGTTCGCCAAATCCCTTGCCACCGCCCAGGAATTCTCCTGTGATCGCACCAGCCATTACGCCGACTGCTCCGATCTTAAGGCCGGTAAAAATTTGCGGCAGGCCAGTCGGCAGTTTCATCTTGAACAATGTCTGCATCCGACTTGCGCCCATCGTCTTGAAAAGCATACGCGCGTTTTCGTCGGCAGCGTGAAGCCCGGCCGCAGTACCAACAACGATTGGAAATGTCGCGATAAAGGCAGCGAGCGCGACCTTTGATTCAATGCCAAAACCCAACCACGCTACAAAGAGTGGGGCAAATGCCACCTTTGGCATGGTATCTATGGCCACCAGGTAAGGCATAACTGCCTTTTCACCAAATGCCGTTTCCCCCACCAAAACGCCCAGCGAAAAACCGATCGCGATTGCCAGCGCAAAACCATAGATAACTTCTTTGATTGTGATCCACAGCGCCCCAAGCATGTAGCCGCCAGTCAATAGATTTTGTCCCACGAAGATCATATCTTTTAGGGTTTCCATCGGTGTCGGCAAAATGATTGGGGAAACCAGCCCAAGGCTCGTGACACTTTGCCATGTGCCCACGAAAACCACGAAGACAAAGGTCATCGCCAGCCAGCGTGGGACCGAGTCGATAAAGTGAATTTTCTGTTCCCATACCGTGTCTTCTGCGGTGTCAGAATCCTTTAGGGAAGGTGAGTGGTTATGAACGTCGCTCACATTTCTTCTCCCTTATCCAGGAGGCCGCGAATGTAGTCCACAATAGCGCCAAACTTGGGCGTGGTCATCATATCCAACGTGCGTGGGCGTGGCAGGTCGACCTTCACGATCTCGGCAATCCTGCCTGGGCGTGGTTTCAATACGACGATTTCGTCGGACAAAATCACGGCTTCCTGAATAGAGTGCGTAACAAGAAAAGCAGTCGCATCCTGTTCATGGCAAATCCGCTGCAGTTCCATATTCATCATGTCACGTGACAGCTCGTCCAGCGCGCTGAATGGTTCGTCTAACAAAAGCACAGCTGGTTCAGTGATCAACATACGGCAGATTGAGGCGCGCTGTGCCATGCCGCCCGACAATTCATTCGGGTATACGTTTTCGAACCCCTTCAAACCCACGATGTCCAAAAGTTCGTGAGCCTTGCCCATTGCTTGCTTGGCGGCTGCCTTTCCGTCGCGGATCTCGATTGGCAACACGATGTTTTCCACTGCTGTTTTCCAGGGAAATAGTGTTGCCTGTTGGAACATCATACCAATGTCTCGCCGGGGACCGGTCACTGGCAGGCCCTGTAGGATCACACGCCCTTTGGTGGGGGGGATCAGACCCGCCATGATCTTGAGCAGTGTGGATTTCCCGCACCCGCTGGACCCAATGACAGAAGTGAAGCTTCCTTTCCGTAGCGTCAGATTAATGTCCTCAAGCGCAACAACAAGGTTGCGTGCATAGGTCTTGCTTAAATGGGTCAATTCGTAGACCGGCGTGCCCAAGGGCGCGCCGGAAAACTCTTGTGCGGCTGCAGCGTTCATTTGCTGGCGGCCTCGTTGCCAATGGCGGCAAATTCATTGGTCCAGGCGGCGCTCAAGTCATCAAGCGGTCCCGGAATTTCGCCCCCTGCGACAAGTGCGTCTTGCCATTCTTGCCAAACCTCGGCGGGGTACCATCCCAGACCATTGCTTGGATCCGCTGCTATGGTCTTCGAGCGTACGGCATCGAACAGCGCGGCCTGGAATTCTTTGTCTTCGCCTTCCTGCGGATTGCCGTCCGCCAGATGCTTCAGCACAGCTTCACGGTTAGCATCATCGAGAGCAAAGGCATGGCCACGTGCGAACGCGCGGCTCCAGGCCTCGACCAATTCGCGATCGTTGGCGATTGTGTCAGCCATTGTGGCGATACCGTTTCCGAAGAAACGCCCGAATTCCGCAGGCGTGATGTCACGCACCTTCATTCCGCGCTGGTTCAGGATTGCTGTATCAGCCGTCGAAGCAGAATATGCGTCGATTTCACCGTTCAGGAAAGCTGCAGTCGCAGGGCCGCCGTCGCCAACAGTAAGAAATGTGAAATCCTCACCTTCTTTCATACCTGCACCGGTCAAGACGTTTCGTGCAAAACCTACTTCGGCACCGTCCGCGGTGCCGGTTCCGATGACTTTTCCTCGCAGTTCCTCAACGCTTTGGACTTCAGAATCTTCTGGCACCGCGATGCCGAAGTTGCTGCGTGCCGCAACGTTGTAGATATGTACGGCATCCACATCGCGCGACCGCGCTGCGATCAGAGGTCCGGGTCCAGGGCGACCGAAATGCGCTTGCCCAGCAGACAACGCCTGAAGCACGGCGCCTGAGCCGTTGATCGCCTCGACTGTCACGTTCAATCCTTCATCTGCAAAGTACCCTTCGCCAATGGCGACAAACACAGGAAATGAGTTGATTGCCGAAGGGCTTGGTTGCACGAAGGTGATTTCACGCAAGTCTTGCGCAAAACCCATTGTTCCTAGTGCTCCTGCTACTGGAACAGCAGTAAGCAGGGACGCTGTGAAAGTCCTTCTGTTCATCATTGTAGTCTTCCTCCCTTGAATGTTGACGCCTCACAGCGATTGCTGCGTAGGAGCCATTATACGGCGCGCACTGTGTTCCTTAGCGTGCCGATTTCGGAAACCTCGCAAACTACGACGTCCCCGTTTTTCAAAAACTGCGGCGGTTCCATTGCGTATCCGACGCCTGATGGCGTACCTGTCGCAATGATGTCTCCCGGTTCTAGTGTCAGGCCTTCTGACAAGGATGCGATCAACGTTGGAATGTCGAATATCATGTCCGACGTCATCCCGTTTTGGCGCTGCTCACCGTTTACTGTCAGTCTGATCGACAGAGCTTGTGGATCGCTGATGGCATCGGCGGTCACGATGTAGGGACCAATTGGGCAAGATCCATCAAGCCCTTTGCCTTTGAAGTACTGGCCGCCATGGCGGCGCTGTATGTCTCGGGCGGTTATGTCGTTCAGAATAGAATACCCAAAGACATGATTAAACGCATCTTCCTTGCTGATGTTACGCCCGCGCTTCCCTATCACGACTGCCAACTCGACTTCGTAGTCGATGGACTGCGACACCGAAGGGAAAAGTAGGATGTCGGCGTCTGGCGCAACGACCGAGGTCGGCGGCTTGGTAAAGAAAACCGGATGTTCGGTGATGCCGATTTTCTCTTTTTGCGCCCGTTCGCCTTCTGCGATGTGCTCAGCGTAGTTTCGCCCCACGCAGAAAACGTTCTTACGTGGCGTGGGAATGGGCGACAGAAGAGGCGCGTCTTCGGGGACGAGCAAGTCCTTGAGTTCGCCTGCCTCACCCGCGGCAACAACTGCACTCAACGCCTCCAGCGCGGTCTGACCGCCTTCGATAATCAGCTGCATTGTGCTTACATCAATAGACGTATCCGGCATGAGCATCTTAATCGCACGCGAAACATCCACCCTGCATCCGTTAGCAAGCAATGCGACGCAAACGGCGTGGCCATCTAATGAAACAGTCGCTAAACGCACTCGGCTCTCCTCCTACATTCTGGCGCCCACTTAGGTCACCGATCTTGGCAGGCGACTCAGAATTGGTTGTCACTTGCCCTTGAGTTTTTGCCGACTTGGCGTTTCAATCAATCAACCAATCAGCAAATTGGGTGGCAATGTGAGTGAGCCTTCAGAACTTTCGCAACGTGTCCGGGACCTGATCGACAATGCGGGATACCGGCACAACGATAGACTTCCACCTGAAAGGGAACTGTGCCAATGGCTAGGCACAACCAGAAATCAGCTGAGGCGCGTATTGGCCGAACTAGAGGCGCAGGGCCTTATCTGGCGGCATGTGGGTCGGGGCACGTTCGTTGGTGCCCGACCGGTTCTAAATCTGACGGACGTGACCTATTTGGGTGCACAGATTAAGCCTGAACAGGTTGTGGGTGTTCGGTTTACCATCGAGCCGCAGCTTAGCCGCCTTGCCGCGCTTCATTCTACGCGTTCGGACCGCGAGCAAATGAGGCTCTGCGTTGAGAGGTGCCGAGCCGCAGAAGACTGGCGCACATATGAAGCATGGGACAATAATTTGCATCATGCGATAGCCCGGGCAACTCGTAACCAGCTTTTCCTGTACTTCTTCGAGACTCTGAATTCCGTTCGAAGGTCCATTGTGTGGGGACAACCTCGTAAAACCTATAAACCCCCCGATGATTATTCCAGCTTTCGAGAGCATGACTTAATCCTGTCGGCGATATCGAGTGGAGACGGAGAACAGGCGGCGCAGGCCATGTTGGCGCATCTGAGGTCCGTTTACTCCCGCGTGTTGCCAGCTAGTCTTGAGGCCGACCACTAAACTAGCGCCCGACCAATTTTGGAAATGGTTGGGCTAAGCAGCGGCTGAACCTCTTGCAAATCGACGGTCACATTGGCGATGACAGAGACAAGAGCTACGTCTTTTCGGGTGTGGCACAGCATCGATCGGAACAAGGCCACAGATTGGCAAACCGATCTTTGGCAACGATGTGTTCAGGAGGATAGCGATGCACGATCTTGTAATTCCCGCGGTGAAGGTTCACGAAATACCGGTAGAAGGCGGTGGCATATTCCCGGTACGTCGGGTTTATTGCATTGGTCGAAACTACGCGGCGCACGCCATAGAAATGGGCCACGACCCAAATCGTGAACCCCCATTTTTCTTCCAAAAAAACCCTGACAACCTCGATCCATCCGGAGAATTTCCATATCCGGCTCACAGCTCGGACGTACATCATGAAGCTGAAATGTATGTGGCGCTTAAATCCGGCGGAACGAATATTTCTGTGGAAGATGCTCTGGATCATGTCTACGGCTACGGGCTTTCACTGGATATGACCCGTCGAGATCTGCAGGGCGAAATGAAGAAAATGGGTCGTCCTTGGGAAATCGGGAAGGCATTTGAGCGATCAGCTCCATGCGGACCGGTGCATAAGGCAGAAGATGTTGGGCCACTCGACGAAGGCGCAATTCGCCTATCGGTAAACGGAGAAACTCGGCAGGAAGGTGATTTGAACCAGATGATCTGGAAAGTCCCTGAAATGATCTCTTACTTAAGCGATTACTTCGAACTTGCCGCCGGCGATGTTATCCTGTCTGGCACGCCCTCTGGAGTTGGTCCAGTAAACCGCGGCGATGTATTGGTGCTGTCGGTCGACAAATTGGGTAACCTAACTGTCAAGGTAACTTAGCAACCACACCAAACCCTCTCCGCGAAATAGGCCAACGCTTTTGTAAACGGATTCCAGATGCCCCACTTAGTTGCCGAATTGATCGCACCCCATTCTGGTACCGCAAATGCTATCGGTGCCCCAGGTCGATCTTGGTTGAACTACCTCGGGCTGCGAGAGCTTTGCGCAAAGGTCAAAAAAGATCTTCATCAGATCGGAGTAGGTCGCGGCGACCGAGTGGCAATTGTGTTGCCCAATGGCCCCGAAATGGCGACGGCCTTCATATCCGTCGCCCAAGTGGCGACGACGGCACCTTTGAACCCGGCGTACACTTACGAAGAATACGTTTTCTACCTCAAGGATCTGAAGGCCAAGGCCCTTCTCGTAAACGAAGACGAAGATGGACCTGCCGTAAAAGCTGCTAGGGACCTTGGCATTGCTATCTTGAGGGCATCTCACGATCGCTTACTTTCGGCCGGTCAGTTTTCCATTTTGCCCTGTGACTCAATTGGCCCGGCTGACACATCCGCACCGGGTAAAGACGATGTCGCCCTGATACTGCACACGTCAGGAACTACGTCGCGTCCCAAAATCGTTCCTCTGACGCAGGCTAATATCTACGCATCCGCGCGAAATGTGGCTTCATCTTTGAAACTGACAATCGACGATCGCTGTCTGAGTATTATGCCGCTGTTTCATATCCACGGGTTGATTGCGGCTGTTGCCGCGTCTTTAGGTGCTGGATCTCAAATTAGCTGCGCCCCCGGATTCAACGCTCTTAGCTTTTTCTCTCAAGTCGCTGAAGTCGACCCGACCTGGTACTCCGCGGTTCCGACAATGCACCAAGCTATCCTCGCCCGAGCTGCACGAAACCAATCGATCATAGAGCAGTCGCGGTTGCGCTTTCTTCGGTCTTCTTCTGCTTCGTTGCCGGGCCCGGTAATGGAAGAGTTGGTGGCAACTTTTAATGCGCCCGTCATCGAAGCCTACGGCATGACTGAGGCGACACATCAAATGTGTTGCAACCCGCTTGCTCCCCAAACGCAAAAACCCGGATCTGTTGGAATAGCAGCAGGCCCCGAAGTCAGAATTGCAGACGAAAACGAAAATATTCTGATCTCTTCGCGGGACGTCGGAGAAATCGTTATCAGCGGTCCGAACGTGACGCCGGGATACGAAAGCAACCCGCAGGCAAATGCCGCCAATTTCTTTGAAGTGGACGGAAAAACTTGGTTTCGCACTGGCGACCAGGGTTCATTCGACGAAGAGAATTATCTGCGACTGACCGGTCGTCTTAAGGAGCTTATCAATCGCGGTGGAGAGAAAATCAGTCCACTTGAGGTTGACGCTGTACTCTTAAGCCACCCAGAAGTCGCTCAGGCAGTTTGTTTTGCCGTTCCCCACGAAAAACTGGGTGAAGACATAGCGGCAGCTGTGGTGCTTTCAGAAGGAGCGACGATCCAAGGTCAGGAGGTCAGGGCTTTTGTCCGCGCGCGGCTCGCAAAATTCAAGGTGCCGACTTCGGTGGTTGTTCTTGAAGAAATTCCAAAAGGCGCGACTGGCAAGATACAAAGGATCGGACTAGCTGCTAAATTGGGATTGGCAAAGGCTTAGACACATGAAAGTTTGTATCTTTGGTGCTGGAGCTATCGGAGGTTACGTTGCCGCGAAACTTACACAGACCGACACGGAAGTCAGTGTCGTCGCGCGTGGCCCCCACTTGGCAGCAGTGCAGGAAAAAGGACTGACCCTGCTTGAGGAAGGGCAGGATCCAATTAGCGTTCCAATACGCGCTTCAGATAATGCTGCCGATCTCGGCCCACAAGATTATGTCTTCATCACACTGAAAGCGCATTCCGTCCCAGCAGTCGTAGACTCAATGCAGCCGTTGATTGCAGACGAGACAACCGTAGTAAGTGGAGTGAACGGGGTGCCCTGGTGGTACTTCCACAAACTAGGCGGTCCTTACGAGGGAACGAGGTTGGCGTCAGTCGATCCGGGCGACGTTCAGTGGGACGGTTTTGGGCCAGATCGCGTCCTCGGATGTGTTGTTTATCCTGCCGCCGAGGTCATTGCTCCAGGATCAATCAAGCATATCGAAGGCAATCGTTTTTCGTTGGGCGAGCCCGATGGTGCTAAATCAGACCGTGCTGCCAAGCTTTCGGCCGCACTATCCGCCGCTGGACTGCGCGCGCCCGTCAGACCAAGAATCCGGGATGAAATTTGGCTGAAACTGTGGGGTAACTTGTCGTTCAACCCGATTTCCGCTCTTACCCACTCAACACTTGATGTTCTGTGTGCCGACGAAGGCACACGCTCCGTGGCACGCGGAATGATGCTCGAGGCTCAACAAGTCGGTGAAAAACTTGGTGTAAAGTTCCCGATAGATGTTGAAAAACGCCTCGACGGTGGAGCGGCTGTCGGCGCGCACAAAACCTCTATGTGGCAGGATCTGGAGTTGCGCCGACCGATGGAAATTGATGCCTTGGTCACTTCGGTGCAAGAAATAGGGCAACTTACAGGAATCTCAACGCCCATAATCGACACCGTAGCATCACTGATCAAACTGAGGGCAAAGGTCGCCGGTCTTTATTAAAGTCTTTGTGGGCCTTGCAAAGAGAGCATTGCTTGAGACGGATAACGGAGACTGGTTCGGACGTGTCATTCAGAACCTTTGAGGGAATTATCCGCAGCTTCGACGAAAGAGCGCTATTCGTTTTGGGCAAGAAATGCTTGATGTTTGGGTCAGAATTGCGTGACGTAAATCCGGAATTCGCTCATGTTTTCGCCTTCGATTGAGTCAAAGTTTCATCACGTTCCACAGTAAGTGTTTAAAGCTACACATAGTTCTGCCGCCAGCGACAGAACCACTCACAGCGCCACATTCAGTGAAGTTCTCGGTTCGTGATAACGTCTCCAATCACCCGGTGGTTGCGATGCTACGATTCAATGCAAATATCACCCTTCGCCGCCTTGCGGACTCAGCGGCCATCCGATCGGTGGAATGCATGGACTGTTTCCCGGCAGAATCGCGGACATTTTAGAAAGTTCGGCCCTAAGAGCCGAACCCTTCTCGAGCCCGTTTCTTAAGTTCATCGGAAGGTTTGATGAATATTTGTGGATGTCTCGATTAACGCTTCTTCGATGGCTGCTCTTTGTCGCGCAAATCGGGTTGTTGGTACCGGAATGGAGATTGCGTGCAAATCTCCAACCCAATCGACGAAGGAAAACCCTATTGCCGACACACCGGCAGAATGCTCGTCCATGTCATAGGCAAGGCCTTGTTCTCGGATCACGGCCAGTTCGGACAAGAACTCATCTAAGTTCCTCTGGATTCCGTTCCGGTCCCATTCATTTCGAATTAGCTTGATCGCATCTTCTTTACTAAGTTGGGCAAGACATGCTTTGCCATTCGCCGTGGTGGTCAAAGGAAAAACCTCGCCCACTTGCGAGACCGTCGTCAAACGGTACACGCCGGGAACCTGATCCAGAAAAACCATACCGATACCGCGCATAACTGCGAGGTCAGTTGTTTCTCCGGTCTTTTGCGTCAGTTCAGTTAAAAGAAGCCGGCAGTGCTCGACAATGCTGTATTGGGCCGCTCCGGCAAGGGCGTTCAGTTCAGGGCCGAGCCGCAGACCGCCTCCATTCGCATCGGAAATAACAAATTTCTCTTCTGCAAGGGCACTTGTGATTCTCTGTACCGTAGAGCGGGGCAGGTCAACGCGTTCGGCAATTTTCCCCAGGCTCATCCCGGACTGGCTTTCCTTCAGAACACGCAGAATCGAAGCTGCTCTCGAAATGACCTGAATGCCACCTTTGTCATTTTTATCAGGCATTTACGCTTCCTCTTCGTTTCTTGGTTCTGCCGCTGTGGATGTCAGGCGCACTGGCAAGCTGTACCACTATACGGTGCAAGTCAACCGTAATGTGAGTTTTAAGTTGACCGAATTGCGGTGCGTATGCATCATGATACGGGACAGGTGGGGAGGCCACCCATTCAATTCAAATCGACCAACGCCGCTTCGCCGGCGAACAGAGGAGATATGCCCAATGGTTGAAATCCGCGGCATTGAGTTTCAGGCAAACACCGACAATGACATGGGGTTGGAGTTCTATAACCTGAGTCACAGATACGGGTTTCAATGCCCTAACTGGCCCTATTTCAAAGACGTCCAGATCGACCGCAAACACTACATGGCCAAGTCGGGCGTATTGTCGCAAACGATTACCACGACCATGCACGTGACCACGCATATCGATGCACCGGCGCATGTTGTTCAGGGAACGCCGTTCATCGACGAGGTACCGCTGCCGCATTTCTTCGGCTCGGGCCTGGTGGTTTCTGTCCCCAAGAAAAAGTGGGAGCAAATCACAGGCGATGATCTGGAAAAGGCTTGCGGGCACGCGATCCGCAAGGGCGACGTTCTGATCATCAATACCGGTTGGCACAAGCAGTACGAAGATGGTGACTATTTCGCCTACTGCCCGGGTCTTGTCCCTTCGGCCGCCGAGTGGATGATCGAAAAAGGTGTGAAAGTCGTTGGGCATGACACCCAGGCAAACGATCACCCGCTGGCAACGGCCATTGGTCCTCAGCGAAATGGTCCGATCATGCCGCATCTTGAGAAGGAATATCTCGAGTGGTCAGGTGGAACTCCGTGGGAAGTTGATTTCCCTGAGTGGGAGCCGGTGCACAATATGCTGTTCTCCAGAGGTATTCTTGGAATTGAAAATGTTGGCGGTGACCTTGATGCGGTGACCGGCAAGCGATGCACCTTCGCATTCTTCCCTTGGAACTGGGACCGTGGTGATGGCTGCATCATCCGCCTGGTGGCGATGATCGACAAGAACCAGTCCTATCGCATCGAAGCTGGCGAAGAATTCTGAACACTCACGGACCGGTCGCCGGTTCGCCGGCGGTCACCAATACTATTACCCTGAGCGGAGACGAACATGCATCTAAAGCGGTTTAAAGACGCCCAACCCTACGAAGCACCGAACCACTTTGGATGCCACGGGCTTCGGTTGCAGGGGTTCGAGGAAGGCGGGCCGACAAATCAATGGATCGGCTTTAGTCAGTTCCTGCCGGGTGGAGGTGCTGGGCCGGACTCTACGCCGTTCGAGAAGGTCTACGTGGTTTTGGACGGCGAAATAACCGTCATCGTTGATGGAGTGGAAACCACCCTGGGTCCCATGGACAGCTGCACGATCACGCCGGGCGAAGTTCGTAAAATTGAAAACCGTTCGAACCACACCTGCAAGATGCTTGTCGTCATTCCGTACCCGCCAGAAAGCTGAGGACGAATAGTATGTCTAATCCACTCAAGATGTTTGATGTTAAGGACAATGTCGCACTGATCACGGGGGCCTCTGGGGCTTTTGGCATGGTGGCCGCACGTGTTCTTGCCGGGGCCGGTTGCAACTTGGTTTTGGCAGCAGGCAACCAACAAGCGCTCGACGAGATTGCCAAAGAGTGCGAGGAACTCGGAGCTGCTGTTGTAACAGTGAACACACGTCCAAACGATGAAGCGTCATGCGACGCGTTGGTCGATGAAGCGGTCAACAGTTTTGGCAAGCTGGACATTCTCGTCGTCGCGTCCGGCATGAACAAAGTCGCTCCAATCAACGAAATGGCTCCCGAAACCTTTGATGCGGTGATGGATGCCAACGTCAATCAAAGCTGGTTGCTCGCGCGTTCGGCGGCGAAACAGATGAAGGTCAGCGAATATGGCAAGATCATCTTCGTCAGTTCCGCCCGCAGTATTCTTGGCCATCCAGCTGGCTATACTGCGTATTGCGCATCAAAGGCTGCAGTAAACGGGATCACCAAAGCCTTGGGGTGTGAGCTCGGGCCGACTGGAATTACCGTCAACGCGATTGCTCCGACAGTGTTCCGGTCTCCTTTGACAGCTTGGATGTTCGAAGAAACCGACGAGGCCAAAGCGGTGCGCGATGGCTTCCTTACCCGTGTTCCAAAGGGGCGACTGGGTGAGCCAGAAGACCTTGCCGGTCCTCTGCTGTTCCTCGCGTCGAGGGCTTCCGATTTTTACACCGGGCATATCCTTCATGCCGACGGTGGATATACGGCGGGTTAAATGATGGTTCGTAAGAAGCAGCAGATGGCAGTGATTGGCGCAGGTCTTATGGGCCATGGCATTGCACTGACTTTAGCGAAGGCCGGTCAATACGTCGCCATCACGGATCCGGTGAAAGAAGCCCGGGATACGGTGTCAGAGCGCATTCGCGCCAGCATGGCGGCGATGGGGGATGACGAGGATAAAATCACAAAGACCCTCAAGATGATTGAGATCTTTGCGACAACGGAAAGCGCGGTCCGAAATGCGGACGCGGTTTTCGAAGCGGCACCGGAAAAATTGGAGCTTAAGCAAGCGATATTTGCTGAAATCGAGGCGCACGCACCAGAGACTTGCGTTCTCGCATCCAATACTTCGGTCATGCCGATCACTCAGATCATGTCTGGTTTGCGGCTGAAAAACCGGGCCATCGGAACGCATTGGTGGAACCCGCCGCATTTGATCCCGTTGGTCGAGGTCATCAAGACTGAGTGGACAGACTCAGAGACTGCACAGACAATGTACGATCTATTGAAGGATGCCGGAAAAATTCCGGTCATGGTCGAAAAGGATGTGCCCGGCTTTATCGGAAACCGGCTTCAGCACGCCTTATGGCGTGAAGCGGTCAGCCTGGTGGAAAACGGTATCTGCGACGCAGAGGCCGTCGATACCGTGATCAAGTCCAGTTTTGGCCGCCGGTTGGCCGTGCTTGGACCGTTAGAGAACGCTGACCTTGTTGGCACCGATCTGACGCTCGATATCCATGAAAACGTGTTGCACGATCTTGAGGCGCACAATGGCCCCTCAACCTATCTCAAGGCGCTCGTCGATGCGGGCAAGCTGGGCATGAAATCCGGCGAAGGGTTCAGAAAGTGGGCCGAAGGCGAGGCAGATGAAGTTCGCCAGCGTGTCGCAACGCATCTGAAGAATCTCGAGAAGACTTTGTAAGATCAATCAAACACTGGCGGGAGGCCGGTGAAGGGAGGACGCAATGACAAGGATTTTCAAAACAGCCACGAGGCGTGGTTTCATAGCTGGAGCCACAGCGGCGATTGCTGCGCCGGCCATCCTTCGGGCAACGCGGGCCTATGCCGCGAACCCGACGCTGCGGATCGGTAACGTCAGCCCGCGCACCGGACCACTGGCCGGTTTTGCCGAGGCCGACGAATATGTGCTGCAAGCCATTCAGCAGGTCTTTTCGGCGGGGTTGGACAACAATGGCAAGACCTGGAATGTCGAAATTATCTCAAAAGACAGCCAGTCCAATCCAAACCGAGCAGCAGAGGTCGCCGCTGACCTAATCCTGGGTGATGAGGTCGATATCATCGTTGCGGCTTCAACGCCGGACACCGTGAACCCTGTCGCCGATCAGGCAGAGATTAATGAAGTTCCTTGCATCACAACCGACTGCCCATGGCAGCCGTACTTCTTTGGCCGTAACGGTGTTCCGGGCGAAGGGTTTGAGACCACCTATCACTTCTTCTGGGGTCTTGAAGACGTTATTGCCGCCTTCCTCGACATGTGGGACAAAACCGGAGTGGCCAAGACCGTGGGGGGGCTTTTCCCCAACGATGCCGACGGCAATGCCTGGGGCGATGCGGAACTGGGTCTGCCCAAACCGCTTGCCGCCGCCGGTTACACACTCACCGATCCCGGCCGTTATCAGCCGCTGTCCGATGACTTCTCAAACCAGATTGCAGCGTTCAAGGCGGCTGGATGTGGAATCGTTACCGGCAACATGATCCCGCCGGATTTCGCGACGTTCTGGAGCCAGGCCGCACAGCAAGGATTCAACCCCAAAGTCGTCACGATCGGCAAGGCGCTGTTGTTCCCGTCTGTCATTGAATCGCTCGGTGATCGTGGCGATGGGTTGTCGACCGAGGTCTGGTGGTCTCCACATCACCCGTTCTCGTCCTCGCTGACCGGCATTTCGTCGAAACAACTGGCAGAAGGGTACACAGCAGAGTCGGGACGTCCATGGACGCAACCGCTTGGCTTCAAACACGCTCTGTTCGAGGTCGTCGCGGACGTGATCAAAAGGGCTGATGATCTGGAAGACCCCTCTTCGATCATTTCGGCAATCACATCTACGAACCTGAACACCATCGTCGGACCGGTAAACTGGGGTGATGGGCCTATGAACAACGTAACCAAGACGCCACTGGTCGGTGGTCAGTGGCAAAAGTCCGGAGACGCGTATGAGTTGCAGATCGTTGCAAACAGCACCGCGCCCGAGGTTCCGGTGACGGCAGACATGAAGCTGCTGGGCTGACCAATTGTTCGGCGCCGATCTGGGCGCCGAACCCTTCATCCGAGAGAAGCATGACAACAATCCTGAATCTCCAAGACCTGAGCAAAGCATTTGGCGCAATCACTGTCGCCGATGCGCTGAATTATCAGGTCCAACAAGGTGAGGCACTTGGGGTGATTGGCCCTAATGGCGCCGGTAAAACGTCGATGTTCAATCTGATTACAGGGACTCTGAAACCGAATTCCGGACGTATCGATTTCGAGGGTCAGAACGTCACCAAATGGAGCGCAGCAAGACGCAGCCATGCAGGGATCGCCCGTTCGTTTCAGGTCCCGCAGCCATTTTCGGGCATGACCGTTTTCGAAAACGCCATGATCGCTGCCACGCAATCGGCTGGGCTGCGTGGGCACCAAGCTGAACGGTTTTGTCTGGAAGTACTGGATCAAACGGAGCTGCTGCCAAAGGCAAACACTGTTGCAGGCAGCCTGACATTGCTGGAACGAAAACGCCTGGAACTGACACGCGCGCTTTGCGCCAAGCCAAGATTGCTGCTGCTGGACGAAATCGCCGGTGGGCTGACCGAAGCTGAGTGCAAGTCACTGGTTAAAACCATCAAGGACATTCATGCCTCCGGCGTCACCATCATCTGGATCGAACACGTCGTGCATGCGCTTCTGGCTGTTGTGGACCGCCTGATCGTTATCGATTTCGGAAAGAAGATCGCCGAGGGCGAGCCGCAAACGATCATGGAAAGCACTGAAGTCAAAGAGATCTATCTGGGGATCGAAGCCGATGCATGATCCAATTCTCCAGGCCCGCGGTTTGAACGCATACTACGGCGACTTCCAAGCACTCTACGACGTCGAACTGGACGTGGGCGAGGGCGAAGTACTTGCCATTATTGGTGCAAATGGTGCGGGAAAAACCACCTTGATGCGGTCCATCACAGGGTTGCTGACGAACGGACCAGGTCAGATCCACTACCGGGGGCAGGATATCAGCCGACTTCGAGCGGACGAGGTTGCCGAACTTGGTCTCGCCATGGTGCCAGAGGGTCGCCAATTGTTCCCCTCTTTGTCAGTCAAAGAGAACCTGATGATAGGAGCTCAGGTTGGCCGCAAAGGCCCCTGGGATCTGAAAGCCGTCTACGATCTATTTCCGATCCTTGAAGAGCGAAAAGATCAGGCCTCTACTTCGCTCTCTGGCGGTCAACAGCAGATGGTTGCTATCGGGCGCGCTCTCATGGCCAACCCTGATTTGATCCTCTTTGACGAAGTTAGCCTCGGGCTGGCGCCGATAATCATCAAAGACATCTACGAAGCGCTTCCGGGTATTATTGGCGAGGGTATGAGCGCGATCATCGTTGAACAGGACATCACCAAGGCATTGTCGGTCTCGAGCCGGGTCTACTGTCTGCAAGAGGGGCGCGTTTCGTTGGAAAGCGCGTCTGACACCGTTTCGCGCGAAGACATCTCGCGCGCTTATTTCGGGATCGCATAACATGGAATGGCTCAACGCTATCGTGCAGGGAACTCTACTCGGCGGGCTTTACGCTCTGTTCGCGGCAGGGTTGTCATTGATCTTTGGAGTCATGCGGCTGGTCAATATTGCCCATGGTGACCTGATTGTGCTGGCCGCATATCTCGGGCTGACGGTTACGACCGCGACGGGAATGCATCCGATGGCCGCGTTGGTGATCGTTGTTCCCGCCATGGCGTTGATCGGATATGCCCTTCAACGCGGCCTTCTGAACCAAACTTTGGGCGACGATATTCTTCCGCCCTTGCTTGTCACCTTCGGCTTGAGCGTGATTATTCAGAACGGGTTGCTGGAGGTCTACACCGCAGACCCCCAAACATTGAATGCCGGTGCGCTGCAAACAGCAAGCGTTGCCGTGGGCGGTGTGGCGCTCGGAATCTTACCGCTTCTCACCTTCGGTATCGCCATCGCAGTGATCTGGGGGCTGCAATGGACCTTCTATCATACCGCTCTGGGGCGCGCGTTCCGTGCCGTTTCGGACAATCAGGACATCGCCCAGCTCATGGGCCTTAATCGTCGGCACATCTTTGGTCTGGCCATGGCTCTGGCCCTGGGTGTGACTGCGATTGCCGGTATCCTGCTTGGGATTCGGACTAGCTTTGATCCCTCAATCGGCGGCGGTCGTCTGATCTTTGGCTTCGAGGCCGTCATTATCGGGGGGCTCGGCAACCTTTGGGGTACACTGGTTGGCGGCGTGATCCTTGGTGTTGCGCAGACCATCGGTGCCAAGATCGATCCGGGTTGGCAGGTGCTTGCTGGCCATATCGCCTTTCTTGTCATTCTTGCCGTTCGTCCGAACGGCCTCTTCCCGAGGATTTCCGGATGAATCTGCAGGACTATTCCGTATCTCGATCGTCAAAAGCAGCCCGGGTTGCTGCGATCCTAGCCGCAGTCACTCTACTCGTTCTGATAGCAGCGCCCTGGTGGGCGGGTCGCGCCGACATGCGTCTGATGGGCGAGTTGTTTCTCTACCTGTCCCTCGCCACCCTTTGGAACCTTATGGCGGGTTACGCCGGTCTCGTCTCGGTTGGTCAGCAGGCCTATGTGGGCTTCGGTGGTTATATGCTCTTTGCGTTGACGATGTTGGGCGGGCTGCACCCGTTGGCCGCCATCGCAGCGGCGGGAGTGCTGGGGGCTTTGATCTCAATCCCGGTTGCTGTTCTGATCTTCAGGCTAAGGGGCGCCTATTTCGCCATAGGTACTTGGGTCATCGCCGAAGTCTTTCGACTTAGCTTCGCGCAAATCTCAGCGCTTGGCGGAGGGTCAGGATCTTCGTTGCCTGTCGCCATCGTTAAATCACTGACGTCCGGGCGCGCGATGCGAGAGGCGCTGAGCTATTGGCTGGCGCTCGGGGCCGCTGTTCTGGTGGTGACTGCCGTGTATCTCTTCCTACGCTCGCGGCAAGGGTTGGCGCTGACGGCAATTCGCGACAACGAACTGGCTGCCGGTAGTCTTGGCATTGATATCTGGCGCACAAAGTTCATCGTATATGTCGTCACATCTGCATTCACAGCGATGATCGGCGCGCTCATCTTTTTGCAAAAGCTGCGCATTTCGCCGGATGCGGCGTTCAGCGTCAATGACTGGACCGCCTTTGTTATCTTCATCGTGGTGATCGGCGGCATCGGAACCATCGAAGGGCCGATTATTGGTACGTTGGTTTTCTTCGCCCTGCGCGAAACACTCGCAGACCTCGGTACAACTTACCTGATCGTTCTCGGCGTTGTCGCAATCGTTGTCATGCTCAAGGCGCCAAAAGGCATCTGGGGCGTGATCCGCAGCCGCTATGACCTGCAACTTTTCCCGCTGGGCTATCGCGTCAAGCACATCGGACAATCCAAGGAAAGCTGAACCTATGGCCCGTCAGAAAAAAACGATCATCACATGCGCCGTAACCGGGGCTATCCACACGCCAACCATGTCGGATGCACTTCCGTACACCTATGATGATATCGCGCGTCAGGCAATTGACGCTGCCGAGGCCGGCGCGTCGATCCTGCACCTGCATGCGCGCAACCCCGAGAACGGCTCACCATCGGTCGACCCGAATGACTTCGCACCTTTCCTGCCGCGCATCAAACAAGCGACGGATGCTGTCGTGAACCTGTCGACCGGAGGGTCGCTGACTTTGTCCATTCAGGACCGGATCAATCCGGCCAAGACCTTCAGCCCCGAAATGTGCTCTATGAATATGGGTTCGATGAACTTCTCGTTTCATCCGCTAGCTAACCGGTATGGCGATGACGATTGGAAGTTTGATTGGGAGAAGGACTATGTCGCGAACTCCGATCAGAACATCTTTCGCAATACGTTCCGGGACATTCGCGAGGCGGCGGAAACTCTGGCCCCGCATGACATCAAATTCGAACACGAGTGTTACGATGTTGGTCACTTGTACAACCTGAAATTCTGCATGGATATCGGGCTGTTCAAGGCACCCATTTTTATTCAGTTCATCTTTGGCATCCTCGGCGGTATCGGACCCGAGGTCGACAACCTGATCTTCATGAAACGTACGGCCGACCGGCTTTTTGGTGACGACTATCGATGGTCGGTTTTAGGAGCAGGTGGATCACAGATGTCGCTTGCCACAACAGCGAGCCAGATGGGCGGCAACCTTCGCGTCGGCCTTGAAGACAGCCTGTTCATCTCTCGTGGAAAACTGGCTGATAGCAACGCCCAACAAGTGTCCAAAATTCGGCGTATCGTTGAGGATTTAGGCAGCCAGGTCGCAACGCCTTATGAGGCAAGGGAAATTCTGGATTTGAAAGGAGGAGATCGGGTAGCCTTTTAGAAGAAAAGGCGCTCGGTACTATGCAAAACTAATTTGGGGATTGGTTTGTATTTTGGTCTCAATAGCCTTCTCGTCCTAGTTGACCCTAGCGCACGGCGCACCATCTGGAACACTAGGCTATTGGAGAGATTAGCAGCAGCGTCGATGAGAGGTTGCTATTCGGTCTGGGGCAGAATCGCTTGACGTTTGGAGCAGAATTGAATGACGTGATTCACGGATTTGTTGAGGTTCTGGCCGTTGATAGAGTCAAAGATCTGTGACGTTCCACTGCTTTTGTAAGGCGACACATAGTTCTGCCACCAGCGACAGAACCCTGCCATTTTCGCCCCACTTCCGTCATCCAACATCTAGACCGATTTAATTGATCCTGACTTCCTTTTGGGAAAATCAGGGCTGATTTCCAGATCAGACGTCGAAGGCGCTTGTTCCTTCTGATCTGCCACTTGGCGAACGCGTTGAGGGCGCGGCGCGGCAATGCTATTCGACAATAGTGGTGCGGCCCGCAGGCGTAGCCGAGTACACGGCGTCGCTTGATATGGTTGCCCAATGGGGAAGGCTGCGCCTTACCTATGATGGCCATGGGCGTTTGGCTTGTCCAAATCCCACTGGCTCACAAAACAAAAGCAAGAGACAGTACGTTATTGGATATGGAGGAAGAACGGCTTGTCGCTATTGGCCTTTCGCTCAATAAAATTTACCGAGCGTCTGGTGATTTCTCCGTCAATTGTGCGTCTGTTGGAGGAACCGTAGACCTTGATCTCGGTCGGTGCCTCGCCGCGAGTGGGTTCCATGATGTGGGCGTATTTTGCCTGCGGATGAGAGCTGGGTTTTCTTTGCTGGGGAAACCCTCGGCGGAGAGGCGCAATCTACAGTTCACGGCGCGGGGTTTTCAGCAATCACCGCTGTCAACCAGGTTTGGGCGCTCTGAATACCGTCCCGGAAAGTTTTCCTTATGAGCCAATTCGATCAGCGATCGATCAAACCTTTCCGTAGCAAGGAAGGGCATTCGTTCTCTGCGCTGCACCCGTCAATCTGATCTCTCAGCAGACGTTTTCTGCACGCAGAGTCAATTGCTAGATTCAGACTGGGTTAGCTGTTTGTGCCGGTAGGCACTCGGATGAGCTGACTACTCAATCAGAGATAGCTTCACCTAACCCTATTCTACGCTAAACTGAGGAGCAGTAAGTCAAAAAAAGTGGCCCTAAACAAAGATACCTATTCATCAAAATAGGCGTTGTGCGTCGTGTAGATTGCCTGGATCGTTGGAGTCAAACGCTCAAGATGCGTACGAAGGACTTGATCAGCCGCCTTTGCATCACCGTCAAAAAGATTCTTTAAGAGAAACTGATGATCCAAATACAACTCATCCATTGCTTTTTTGCTAGTCAGTGCCAGCATACAAAGGCGATCAACCTGCGCCTTGTTTTCGGCGATAATTTCAAACGCAAACTCTTGTTTGGCCGAGGCACAAAGTAATTTGTGAAACTGGTAGTCCAGATCATGAAACCCGCTGACATCTTCCGCTGAAATTGCTTCCGCCTGACTGCGAAGGTTAGCTTTCAAAGCTGCGTCTACCGATTTGTCGCGATCTAACGCGGCTGCGCGGATAACTTCCAATTCGACCGCTGCACGCACGAAGCGTGCGTTCGCGATAAGCTGTCGTGAGAACGGTCGAACCACTGTTGCACGCTGCGGTCGCACCAATAGGAGATTGAGGTTGGCTAACCGTGTGAAAGCCTCTCGCACAGGTTGACGGGAGAGCCCGAATGACTTTGCTACGTCCGTTTCGGATATCTTTGTCCCGGGGAGCAATTCCAACCGGGTAATTTGTCCAAACAGTTCGTCAAAGACGACATCGCTACTCGTCGTGCGCTCAAGGGTTCCCAATGCTGCCATTTTTTTGCTTTCCAAACCTCTGTTTGAAGGCATTGTGGCAGATCGAAGAGGAAAATGATAGATTGTATTTGGATACTAGGCGACAATCTTTCCGCTGTTTTTAAATGAAAAAAATATATGTATTGGAAGAAGTACCAATTTAAATGTTGACTAGTATCCCAGTTTTCGTGTTGTGTGCCATGAGCGAGAGCGGAGCAATCGTGCTAGTCGGGAGGAAATCAGACCATCCAGATTTGGGTGAGTGCTGATCTGGCATAGCCATTTGCAAGGTTTCGAATGCGATCACCAGTCATAGACGACTGGGCAAAATAAGATTTGAACCTGATCTGGGAGGATAGAATGTTCAATTTCTCAATGAAAACGTTGGCTGTAACAGCCGTTTTACTTGGCGGAGCTTCGGTTACGCAGGCTGATGTCACGCTTCGTGGCGCAAGCATGTTTGATGAAGAGCATGCCTTCACTAAAACTCTGCGAGAATTCGAACGACTGGTCGCTGAGAAATACGATGGCGAAGTTGATTTCGATCTGCGTCTCAACGGCGAGCTTGGCGTCGAATCCGACTACGTGACCTACCTTAACCAGGGTGTCGCGGTAGACTACACCATTCTGGCTCCTTCCAATATGGCCGTGTTTTCAGAGTCCATTCCATTGATGGATATGCCTTTCCTGTTTCGTGATCTAGAACATTGGGATGCGGTGCTTTCGTCGGATGCACTGAAACCTCTTGAGGATGATCTGCGCGAAGCCGCGGGCATTGTGATTGTGGGTTATCACGGTGGCGGTGTGCGGAATCTGGCATCTGCCGAGCCCATCACAAACATGGATGAACTTGCAGGACACCGCATGCGCGTCATGGGGGCGCCGATTCAAGCGCAGACATTCTCGGCCGTTGGTGCGGCACCATCTGCCATCGCCTACAACGAAGTCTATAACGCAATCCAAACAGGCGTTATCGCTGGGTTCGAGAACGAAGCAGCCTCGATTCAAAACCTGAAGTTCTACGAGGTCGCGCCGCATGTTTCATTGACTCAGCACACGATCACCGTGCGTCCAATTGTGATGTCAGCGAAAATCTTCGATGAACTGCCAGCGGACCTGCAAGCCGCCATCATGGAAGCTGGCGCTGAGGCCGGTGCATTTGGTCGCGCGCTAGAGAGCGGTCAGGACGGTGAAAAACTTCAGGCGATGATCGACGCAGGTCAGATCGAAGTGCATGAGTTCGAGGGCCGTGAGAAAATGCTGGAATTGGTTCAGCCGGTCCAGGACGCCTATGCGGAAGAGCTGGGCGCAACAGAACTGCTCAATAACGTTCGCGGAATGTAATCTCCCGGCTGACGGGCGGGTGGTTCTTCAAGCTCGCCTGTCGGCACAATTTCCGATGCGCTTGGCGCGTCACATTGCGGAGTAGGGCGGAACATGCTTGGAAAATATCTGGATAAGTTCTGCGCGGGGCTTCGCATATTGCTTGGTGTGATGATGGGGGCATTGGCGATACCGGTCGCCATGCAAGTTGTTTCTCGCTACACCGGTTTGATCCCAACTTACCTTTGGACCGAAGAGCTGGCGACGTTCCTGTTCGTCTGGATTGTGATGATCGGGTCGATTGTTGCTGTCTGGGACGGCACGCATTTCGACGTTCGCATTACCCGGAATGCGATGAGACCGCTGCCACGTTTGCTTCAAGACGGTATCGTGCACGTTGCCATCATGATTTTTGGGGCGTTCTTCCTGTTTTACGGCATCGAATACACTGAGTTTGGGGGCAACCAGCGGTCGGTAATGATGCGCGCCAATCTTGCGATTACGCACATCTCGGTCCCGATTGCCGGAGGGTTTTGGTTTCTCTTGTCAGGCTATCGGTTGTCCGAAGTCATCGCGAAATATCTTAACCGAGAGAGCAACCAGGCATGATCCTCGATACTGCAACTGCCGCCACGATGCTTATTGCGGGCTTTCTGGTGCTGATTTTCATCCGTATCCCAGTGGCATTCGCATTGGGTTTGGCGTCCCTTCCGGTTGTGTTGCTTGAGCTGCGGCTGACGCCGTTCATCGTGCTGGATCGGATGTTTCAATCATATAACTCGTTCATCCTGTTGGCCGTGCCATTCTTTCTACTGGCAGCCAACCTGATGAATTCCGGCAAGGTAACCGACCGGTTGATCGAACTGGCACGGGTGTTGACCGGCTGGATGCCTGGCGGATTGGGCCATGTGAATGTCGCTGTGTCGATGCTGTTTGCAGGTATCTCCGGATCTTCCACAGCAGATGCGGCGGGTATCGGAAAAATCCTGATCCCTGCCATGCAGAAAGAAGGATACGATACACGGTTTGCCGTAGCCATTACCGCGTGCTCTTCGGTGATGGGGGTCATCATTCCACCGTCGATCCTGATGATCGTCTGGGGTGGCGTCATGCAGGTCTCCGTCGGCGCGTTATTTCTGGGCGGAGCGATTCCGGGCCTGATGATTGGCCTCGCCTTGATGGCTACGGTCTATGGGTTCGCAAAAACCCGCAATTACCCAGTGACAGCGACGCCGAATTGGGGTGAGTTCTGGGCCGCTTGGAAAGGTGCCGCACTTGCTCTTTTGACGCCAGTCTTTGTGATTGGCGGTATTGTAGGCGGTCTTGTCACACCAACTGAAAGCGCAATCATCGCGGCGGGTTATGCGCTGATCCTAGGCATGTTTGTCTATCGGACGGTCACACCCAAAGACTTGGGCTTCATCTTCTATGACACGGCACGATTTGCGGCCATTTCACTGTTTGCGATCGGCACTGCGTCGGCATTCGGCTGGCTACTGTCCTTCTACGATGCGCCGCGCCTGATCGTGAGTGTTTTGACCGCATGGGAGTTCGGAGCTTTTGGAACAGCTATTTTGATTGCGCTGCTGTTTCTGCTCTTTGGCCTGTTCATCGACGCAATCCCGACAATCATCATTCTTGGCACGGTTCTGATGCCTGTGGCCCAAGCGGGTGGGGTTGATCCAATCGCTTTCGCCATCATTGGTATCGTCTCGCTTGCCTTTGGGCTTGTGACGCCGCCTTACGGCTTGTGCTTGCTTATCTCTGCAGCGATTGGCGGCCTAAATGTTGTGCAAGTCCTGCGAGAAGTTGTGCTCATCCTTGCCCCAATGCTGGTCATCCTCATTCTGTTGGCAGCATTTCCTGAAATCATTCTGTGGCTCCCAAAGACAGTTATGCCGGGGGCATTCCGTTAGTGGCGTCTCCAGTCGCGCTCTGAGCGTATTCCGAAGGCAGCCAAACTAGACCCATGACAAAAGCGAAGCTCGCGCTTTGCAATAGAAAGGATCGACATGAAACTTGCAGGTAAAACCGCCATCGTGACCGGAGGAGGCCGCGACATTGGTCGTGCAGTTGCGATCAAACTCGCCTCTGAAGGCGCAAATGTTGCGATCAACTATTTTGCCAGCTCGAATGGCGCGGAAGAAACCGTCGCTGCAATCGAAGGCAAAGGCGGTAAAGCGATTGCCTTGCAGGGCGACCTGAACAAAAAGGCGGATGTTGACGCGCTGGTATTCCGCACTGTCGAAGCTTTTGGCGGCGTTGACATTCTGGTCAACAACGCTGGCGGTCTGATTGCCCGCAAAACCATTGCGGAAATGTCTGTTGAGCATTGGGATGCCGTGATGACCCTGAATCTGACCAGCACATTCCTGATGACGCAGGCTTGCCTGTCCAGGATGACGTCAGGAACCATTGTCAATCTCGCCAGTCAGGCCGGGCGTGATGGCGGCGGGCCAGGTGCTGTGGCTTATGCTACGGCCAAGGGCGCGGTTATGACCATGACACGAGGCTTGGCAAAGGAAGTTGGCCCGGACATTCGAGTAAATGCGCTTTGTCCTGGTATGATAGACACCGATTTTCACAACATTCACACGCCTGATGCAGGTCGTCGCGGCTTTGAAGCCAACGCGCCGCTTAAGCGTCAAGGTCATGTGGATGATGCAGCGAATCTCGTTCTATTCCTGGCCTGCGAGGACAGTGCTTTCATCACGGGCGCAAATATTGATCTCAACGGTGGTATGCTGTTTTCATAGTAGAAAGGAGAGATCCGGTGTCCTATTTCCCGATCGTCTCGACCGGCGAAAACGTCACGCGGCAGGTCCTGTCTGATCATTCGGACCTCATGGTTGTCGCCTTCCGGTTTCAGGCGACCGGGGCGATTGGTGCCCTGCACAGCCATCCGCATGTTCAGGCAACCTATGTCGAGAGCGGACGATTTCGTTTCACACTTGGTGAAGGCGAACAAGAGTTTGGCCCCGGTGACAGCTTTGTCATCCCGTCAGGCCAAACCCATGGTTGCATATGCCTGGAGCCCGGTACATTGGTCGACAGTTTCACACCCCGTCGCGACGATTTTCTGTAACTGACATGCGTTTCTTGGCAATCGGGGAGTGCATGGCGGAACTTGCCCCATCAGATCAGATCGGTGAGTTCAAGCTTGGTTTTGCAGGCGATACCTTCAACACAGCATGGTATCTTGCACAAGTCGCATCAGAAATCGACGTCAGCTATCTGACCGCTGTCGGAGACGACGCGATCTCGCAGGACATGCGAACGTTCATGAAAGAAAGCAGGATATCCGACACGCACGTCCAAGTCATCCCAGGCAAAACAGTTGGGCTATATCTCATCCATCTCAACAATGGTGAGCGCAGTTTTTCATATTGGCGCAACGACTCCGCAGCCAGACAACTCGCAGTCGACGAGATTGCGCTTGGGCGGGCAGTTGGCGACGCAGACTTAATCTACTTGTCTGGAATAACCCTCGCCATTCTCGATCCACAATCACGCGAAAAGCTGCTTGATGCATTGCGTCATGCACAAGCGTACGGAATGACTGTTGCCTTCGACACGAACCTGAGACCGCGGCTTTGGTCTACGCCGCAGGAAATGACAGACACGATTATGATGGCTGCGGCACAATCTGATCTCGTTCTGCCATCTTACGATGATGAAGCCGAGTGGTTCGGGGATCGCGATTCAATTGCAACGCTGAACCGATATGCTGAGATTGGTGTCGATCAGATTGTTGTCAAAAACAGCGCTCAGCCAGTGGTCTTTCAGAAAGATAGTCAACGCGATGAGGTTGACGTTGATCCAGTGACAGGTGTTGTCGATACCACCGCGGCAGGGGACAGTTTCAATGCTGGCGTATTGGCAAGCATTTTAAGAGCCGATGATTTAACTGCCGGAATACGGCAAGGATGTCGCCTTGCAAGCCATGTCGTCCGCCACAAAGGCGCGCTCATTCCAGTCGATGTGAATCTCGGGAGAGATGAGGAGTGATGGTGGCCCTCTACGAACTAGGAGCAAGTTCATGAAACAGACTTGGCGGTGGTTTGGCCCTTCCGATGCTATTTCGATTGGCGAAATCAGGCAAACCGGCGCAACCGGCATCGTCTCAGCCTTGCACCATGTTCCAACAGGAGAGGCTTGGTCCGTCGATCACATCAAAGAGCGGCAGCAACAGATTGAACAGCCCGAAGGCGTCCCGTCTGGGTTATCTTGGGATGTCGTCGAAAGCGTGCCGGTGTCTGAAGTAATCAAATCTCAAACTGGCCCGGTGAGGCAGCACATTGAGGCCTACAAGACGAGTCTGCGAAATTTGGCAGAATGCGGTATTCAAACGGTCTGCTACAACTTCATGCCAGTGCTTGATTGGACGCGAACTGACCTGAGCTATCCGTTGCCGCATGGCGGGAATGCGATGCGGTTTGACCTTGTTGATTTTGCTGTATTCGATTGTTTTATCCTATGCAGGAAGGGCGCAGAGCAAGACTATTCAGCCGAGATCATAGAAGCTGCTAAGGATAGGTTTGCAGACCTCGGCGATGGAGATCGCCGGAGCCTGTCGAACAATATTGTCGCTGGTTTGCCGGGCGCAAACGACAATTGGTCTCTTAAGGACGTGAGACGACACCTAGGCACATATGTTGGCATGACAACGGAAATGCTCCGGTCCAATCTGGTTGATTTCCTGTCCGAAGTCGTTCCAACGGCTGAAGACCTTGGCATCCGGTTATGCTGCCACCCCGATGATCCGCCGTTTCCCTTGCTTGGGTTGCCAAGAGTCATGTCGTCGCAAAGCGATTACGCCGCCGTTCTGGATGCTGTCGACAGCCCGGCCAATGGGGCGACGCTATGTACTGGCTCATTGGGCGTTGCTATAGATTTCGACCCCGTATCATTCATTGCTCAGCTTGGTCATCGAATCCACTTTGTACATCTTCGAAATACAGTGCGCGAGGGTCCAAGCGACAGCAATCGCCACAGTTTTTCCGAGTCTGAAAATCTTGCAGGAGACACCGATATGGTTGCAACGATCCGCACCTTGTTGGCCGAGGAACAACGGCGCCGATATCAGGGTCGATCAGATTATGAAATTCCCATGCGGCCGGACCACGGCCATGCCTTGCTAAGCGATCTCACACGTCCGTCACAGCCTGGTTACCCGCTCATAGGCAGGATGCGCGGTCTCGCTGAGCTGCGTGGTGTCATGCATGGCTGTGCTTTGATTTCACCTGGGTCCGATGCCGATATTTGCGGCATTTAAGCGAGCGTCTGCTCTTCCGGACGGATCAGGTCTTTTGCCGGGCTTGATGATAATACCAGTACGTGATCAGAAGACGACGGTAACCGATCAGCAAAAGACCGCTCTGCGCGCGCTTTGGGTCTTGAGCTGTTGAAAATCCTGCGCTTTGCGTAAACCCGACTGGTGCCCGTGAAACAACACTGTTGGTTTCGCGGCTTAATTCCAATTGATATTCTCTCAAGATATGGTCCCTTTTTCAGAGGATCCCTCTGCCTCATCCAGATCCAAAACCGCAAGTTCGATCATGCGCTTATCTGCGCTCATCTTGACAGAGTTTCGCATGGCCTTGCTTCGCCGCAGCAAGCGCCGGAAACTTGCCTCGTCGAGCATAAGCAGCGTCGACGGTGCCATTGCCCGCACATTTACGCGACGGGGCCGTTTCAATAACATTGCCAATTGCCCGAACATTTCACCACGACCCAGCCGCGAGGTGTGCCGGCCGAGTTCCACTTCCACCGCCCCGGAAGCAATGAAGAATACACTCTGGGCGAATTCGTCTTTAGATATGATGGTATCACCTGCGTTTGCATATCGGGTACGCAGCGCCCGGCTGAGTTTCCTGAGCGAAGACTTGTCGAGATCAGAAAATAGTGGGAACTGCCTGACCAGATCCCGTCCTTTAAGAGTGATGTCCAACTTCGGACGCCCTTCAGATAACGTACGTCGCGTCGCCACTTCCTGCATCAACACAGAATAAAGTTCTTCGCCCACAAGGCCGTCTTCGCGCATGACCGCATATTCACGTTCTTCAAGACGCAGAGCGGTTCGTTGGATGAATCGTCGCTCTAACTTTTCGGCGTAGCCGGGAAATTGCAGCCGCAGGCCTTCAAGCGCCGTCTCAACCGCCTCGGATCGACGCGCCAACACTTCATCCAGCAATTCCGCAATCCGGCGGCCGTGGATCCGGCGGATGCGGCCGCGGACGAACCCATCGAGGTCCTGTAGGATCAGACGTTGCATGAGCAATCTTTCGAACCTATCCGTTGTGATACGCGTGAGTGGGAACGAAATTCGAAGCCGGTTGTGCAGAAACACGGCGATCCGAAAAGATCTGCCGTAAACGACCGACCGATTTGATGCGCGCTGATAGCCGATCCGCCCGCCAGTCCGTGCGCCTTCAATGAGCCGATCCGCATCGGACAAAATTTTCTCGCTCAGAACCGATGACATGGTGCGTTCCCGCATCCTGGCCAAAACAGAGTCCCGCTCTGCACCGGCCAGCGCAATAAGACCAAGCGTGACCCGGTCACGATCCAGGATCTGCGCACTGTCTTCGGCGGCCTTTACGGCCTCGTCCAGGCGTTCACTAAACTGTTTGGCTTCGTTCCTGACGATATCGTGCGTCAGGTTATAGTTTTCTGCTGTGCGGGACACGTCCTCGCGTACCGATTGCAAGGCGACGGCGACCACCTGACGCGACAGGGCGGTATCAAGCGGAGAAAGCCTGTCGAGCCCCAGTTTTGTGATCACCATGCGCAAGGTTGTACCCTGAACAATCAGTGTAAACAGCGTAAAGCCAGTGGCCAGAATGCCGACTAGGCGCTTCGTCTCAAGCGGGATATGCGTGCTTTCGGTGACTGCCAGAGCCAGAGCCAGCGTCACAGCACCACGCAGCCCACCCCACAGTATTGCGGTGCGATACGGGCGTTCGACAGCAGGTGACAGACCGATTGCCGTAAGCAATGGCAGCAACCCGAACAGAATTGCCGCCCGTGCGAACATGGCGGCCAGGACCACCACAACCAGCAGGCCAAAGTCGGACGGCCGCACCTCTTCCAGCAATCGTGGTATCAGCAAGGCTGCAAGAATAAAGATCAGCGCGCCTGCCCAATGTGCCAGTAGGTCCCAAACTTCTTGCAGATTTGTCCAGGTGGCCGGTGACAGACGACCGGGGCCTGTGAGGTTGAGCGTAAGACCTGCAGCCACCACCGCGATGACACCCGAAGCTCCGACGCTTTGTTCTGCAACGATATAGGCGAGATACGGCAAAGACACGGATATTGAAATCTGCGCCATTTCCCAGCGGCCTACGAAAGCCATCAGCCAAACCGCCATGCGCGCCATGAGCCAACCGGTGAGAACTCCACCTGCGATCAACAGCGGAAATTGCCCCACGGCTTCACTTAGCAGTGGATTGGGTCTCCCGAGCATAACAAAGCTCATGAATAGCCCGAAAAGAGCAATCGCAGCAGCATCGTTAAGCAGGCTTTCGCCCTCGATTATTCGCGACAGCCTGCGCGGTGCCGAAATCGACCGGAAAATGCTGACAACCGCTGAGGGATCCGTTGTCGATACAATAGCACCGATCAACAGACAGGCGGCCAGCGGCAGCGTACTTGCCCAACTGAGCGCATAGCCAATGGAAAGTGTCGCAACAATTACTGCCACAACGGCCATCATCAGGATGGGCATCCAGTCATCCAGCATCCTGCGCAGGTTCATGCCGAGTGTCGCCTGAAAGAGCAGCGTGGGCAGGAAAACATAGAGGAAGACGTCTGACCGGATCGGTAGATCGATAATTGCCTGTGCCCCCGGATTCAATGCATCCGTCAGGTCTGTGTCGAGAAAGAACGTCGCGCCAAGCCCGATCACTATCCCTAGGACGGCGAGGATAACGCTGTAAGGCAGGCGCATTCGTGCGGCCAGCGGTTCCGCCACGCCGATTACAACAAAAAGAGAAGTGATGATGGTCGTAATGACGACGATATCCATAGTTACGTATTACCTGAGAACTCGAGTAAGTGGAATCCACTCTTAAAGCCGGATCGACCACGTGGAAACAATGTGTGAACTTACACTCGTCCAGTCTGTGCAGTTGCAGCGAACGTCAGGAAGACGGGTGGCAATGCGACAACAGCGAGGTGAGTGAACGATTGGTCGGGGCCGTGAGTGAAGCTACAATAAGGCAGAATGCACACCTTGAGAGCGAGAACGACTTGCCAAGACCCACTCGACCCGAGAGAATTAGGATTCTCAGTTGTCGGCTCGGCAGCTTGGGTTAAGAAATTCTGGCAGATGCAGAGCGCCCAAACGGTGAATACGTTGAACAGATTTGGACATCTTAGTACGCCGCCGGCCGGACCTTTTAGATTTATTGCATTGGACGTCGAAACGGCGAACAAATCTATCGGTAGCATATGCCAGATTGGGCTTTGTTTTGTTAGCGACAGTGGTTTTATGCAAACCTACTCTGTCTTGATTGACCCTGAGGGACCGTTTGAGTCATTCAATACTGAGCTCCACGGGATTTCCGCCGAAACTGTGATTGGGGCTGGAACATTCCCCACGGTTTACGCGTCCCTACATGAAGTTCTGAACACCCATAACCTTGTGCAACACAGTGCATTTGATGAAAAGGCGATGACGGCTGCTTGTGCCCGGTACAGCGTGTCAATGATCTCGTCGCATTGGACGAATAGTGTGGCGATTGCCCGTCGAGCATGGCCGTCGTTGAAGGGTGCCGGCGGGCACGGATTGGAAAATCTTAAGAAATACCTCGGCCTTGAGTTTCATCACCATGATGCAGGTGAAGACGCCCGTGCTTCGGCTTCTGTGATCTTAAAAGCAGAGGAGGCTTTGGGCATGCCGTTATCTTATCTCAGGACAAACCGCCAGTTAAACTTCCAATTCGGAAATCCATCCGAGAGATAAGCAGTCAACGTCTTTAGGGTCGTACTGAACGACGAACTAACCGTCCGATGTTATGCAGTGTCCGAACTTCGGCTCTGCTGAAGCAGTCATCCCCAATTCTGCTTTGCTCGAATGTCCGGAACGAGCCAGACCGCTTTGACCATACACATTGGATTCACCACCAGTTTCCTGCCCCATCACGAAGCAGTTTCGAGCCACGAGCAGGCAGGATTGCGCATGATGGCAAGCGGATTTGCTCACTTGTTATAAAGGCAGCGCACGCAATATCTGGTCGATATGTTCGCTTTCCTGAACCGAATGAAAATGCTGAGAGACGAGACAATACCAATGCCTTTGAACTAGTCGAATTGCTCATACCCTACAGCTATCACGCTGTATTCAATAAATTAATCCCCCATGCGATTTGTGCAACAAAGTCGGTCCAAATGCACCTGCCCTTAATAAAGTTTGTTCCAAGTACTTTCGAAAAGTCTGCACGACGCCCGTTGTCTGAATATTCTTGTTTTCAATACAGTAAGGCGCTGTATCTTGAACGGAAAGGACCACCGTTGGGACGCGGGAGATTTCACAATGGAATTGATTACAGAACAACTGCGCGCCTTCCCGATCATGGCACTGTTTCTTTGTCTGGGTCTGGGATACGGCGTAGGGAAGTTTCGGGTCGGCAAGTTCGAACTGGGGGGCATCGCTGGTACATTGTTGGTGGCGGTCTTCATTGGCCAGATCGGCGGTATCAACCTCAGTACCGATGTTCAGAATGTTTTCTTTTCCCTCTTCATTTTTATGGTTGGCTATAATGGCGGCCCTCAATTTTTTGCGGCTTTGAACCGAACTGCGCTGACCAAGTTACTTGCCGCGTTTATGATGACCCTCTGGGGGTTGTTTTTTGTTATTGTTGTTGCTCGGTTGGCCGGCTTGGATAAAGGGTTGGCGGCTGGATTGGCGGCTGGTGGCCTGACACAATCTGCAATCATCGGCACCGCTGGAAATGCCATCGATCTGCTTGGGCTGGCCGCAGATGAGGCGGAAAAGCTAAAAACTAACATCGCCGTAGGATACTCGGTTACTTATATCTTCGGCTCGATCGGCCCAATATTGGCAGTTAGTGTCATTCCAATCATTATGCGTGTCGACCTGCGGCAAGAAGCGATTAAGCTGGCTCAGAAACTCAGCGGCGGCGGTCGCAAACTAGAGGAAGGTGAGTTCCTTCCTATGAACCGGTTTGACGCCCGAGCCTATCAGGTAAATGCCGATGCAACCATTGCCGGAAAAACCGTCAAAGACATCGAAAGCGGTTATGATGGTGATCTAATCGTTGAACGGTTACTCCACGATGGCGCTCCTGTGGATCCGAATCCTGAAACAGTGGTCAATGCAGGAGACGTTGTAGTCGTCTCCGGCCTCGTAGCGACTTTGACCCAGTTCGAGCGTAGCGCCAGCGGTGAAATCGGAGAGTATCCTCCTGAACTGACGGTTGTAGAGGAACGCCGTAACGTAGTGGTCACCAACCGCAAACTGACTGGCAAAACCTTGGCAGAATTGAGTGAGGCTCTGACAGCGGATCAGAGGCGCGGTGTTCACATCTCAAAGATCACCCGCATGGGCCATGATGTCCCTGTCCTGCACAACACCGAGATACACGCAGGTGACGAGGTCAGTATTGTCGGTCACAAGGACGATCTGAATCGAGTTGCGAAAGTTGCGGGCTACGTTCCGCCTTCGGCCTCGGTAACCAATTTCATTGCATTGGGGATCGGCGTCGCCATCGGCTTTCTAATAGGAGAGATCAGCTTTGTCATCGCAGGAACCAAAGTGGCTTTGGGGTCCGGTCTCGGTTGCCTAGTTACAGGGTTGATCATCGGTTACATGCGCATCCGGCGACCCAAGATCGGCGGTATTAACCGTGGGGCCGCAAATTTCCTTCAGAGCTTTGGTTTAGCTGTGTTTGTTGGTGTCGTTGGCCTCAATGCAGGCAAGCCCGCACTAGAGGCGATTCAGGAATATGGGATCACGCTGCTGCTGTTGGGTGTAGTGGTTACATTGATGCCCATGATCGTGCAGTTCCCAATCAACTATTTCGCCCTGCGTATTAAAAACCCGATTGAGGCCTGTGCGGTTGTGACCGGATCACGCTCGGGCAATCCCGGTTTTGCGACACTATTGGAAAAGGCCGGAAACTCGACTCCCACACCAGCCTTCACCATGACCTATGCCGTGGCCAACATCTTCCTGACGCTCTGGGGACCGTTGGTTGTGGCTTTTGTTCCGTGAGTCAAATCGGAAATGAGCGCAACAACCGGGGTCCTAACTTGGAGGGGTGAGATCAGCGTGTGTGCCAATCAACACGCTGATCCGTTCCTCTTTGCTATTGCTAGATCTCAACCGTGCAACGGCAGTCCTTTCGAGGCACGGTAGGCCTGCACGTAGCCAGTGGCCACAGCGCGCACCGCTCTTCCGATCTGGCGGTAAGCACTATCATCCAAATTGGCGAACGATACCCGCGCCGACCAGTTGGGCGCGTCAAAGCCCGATCCATTCAGCAAAACGATCCCGTGATCCTGAGCCAGTTTGAAGGATATATCTAGCGGGTGGACATTCTCTTTAATCCATTCGACCACCTCTTCGCCCACGTATTTACGGAGCCAGAATTCGAAGTCGATGATACCGTAATATTTGTCGAACAGCGGGTTATCTGGAACTTCGATGCCCATCCCTTCGACCAATTCGTCAAAGCGATGCTTCAGAATACCCCAGCAGAATTTCTGATAGGCTTTCTCTTCGTCCATAAGCTCGACCAGTGAAAACAAAGTCATCATCACCTGCTGCGGCAGTGATAGGCCTGCGGTGTGGTTCAGCGCAACATCGCGACTGTCGGCAACGATCCGGTCAATGAACTTGAACGAGGATGGATCAGGCGTCAACGTTTCGTATCGTGCGTTGACGACGGCCTTGGTTTCGTCCGGAGCCTCCGCAATCATCTTGTCGAAGATGTTGTTCTCGGCCACCAAAATCGCGCCCAAGCGCCATCCGGTACAACCAAAATACTTGGAGTAGGAATAGACCCCGATGGTATTCTCAGGCAGGTGCCCCAAGATGGACTGAAAGTTTGGAACGAAGGTCCCGTAAACATCGTCAGTCAAAATGATCAGGTCCGGGCGGCGGTTCTTTACGAACTCGACAAGCCGAGTCGAGACTTCGGGGCTGATAGCGACTGAAGACGGGTTGCCCGGGTTGACCAGAAA
The DNA here is from genome assembly GCF_900312795.1 of Ruegeria sp. AU67. Lineage (NCBI taxonomy): Bacteria > Pseudomonadati > Pseudomonadota > Alphaproteobacteria > Rhodobacterales > Roseobacteraceae > Ruegeria > Ruegeria sp. AU67. The sequence continues at coordinate 64,291 of NZ_OMPH01000027.1, read as the reverse complement.
TAGTGCTTTGACTTTCGGGTCGGACAAAATTTCGAAATCATCGTCGTTCAGTTGAAAGTGGTCCTCTTCTTTCGAAGATACATCCACGGTGTTCAGCCCATAGTCTTCAAGTACCGGCATTTCCAGATAGGGCGTGAAAATCGGTGTGCCCAACGCAATGGTGTCGCCGGCATTCAGCAACCGCTGGTTCTTGAGTGCCTTGAAAATATAACACATCGCAGCGGTTCCACCCTCAACTGCGTAGATATCGAACTTCGCATCCGGACGGTGCCCCGCGCACATCGCCCACATAACGTATTCGTGGACAATCGCCTCGTTGTGCTCCATGCACCGGTCGGGCATCGGGTAGTGGTCGCCAACAATACCGTCGGTCAACTCGAGCACGAAATCGTCCGGTGTAAAACCAAATTTCTCAATCGCAAAATCCACTACGGCCACCAAAGTTTCCGCACCTGGAGGACCGTTTCCTTCAACCGATTTGGCGCAATATGCTTTTAGCCGTTCATAACAGCCTGGCCCTTGCGGCATCCCAGCCAGACCGACTTGCGGCTCATTACGATGGCGCTGTGCTTCTGTCATAGCGAACTGCCCCAAAAGGAAAAATGCCTCCCGCGCTTTAGTGGCGATCCAGTTAGGGTTCCCTCGACCAGCATTAAGATATGGCAGAGCCATCTGCCGCGCCTCTTTTTGCGCCAACTTGATAAGTTCGTCTTTGATTTGGAAAGGACTTAGGTTTTCAAATTTATGCAGGTTGAGCGATTCTGGCATGACATCAAATCCTTGCGTTAAAACAGATGACGTAGTTTAGCGGATCGCATGCAAGGCAATGTGTCAATGAAAACAACACTATTTGAAGGGAACGGCGTAAAACCGAGGATTACGAGTCTTCGTTACAACCTTAGCTGTAACCATTTTGCAGGGCAGACAGAGTGATGGAAATTGCGCCGAGGCTTTGGGCTCTTACCGTCAGTCAATGCGTCTCGCAGAGAAAGACGGGAATGAGCCCTTTATGACCAACGCTGCACCATGCATGAATGTCGGCTATACTTCCGTTTCATAGGGTGCAGAGCTGCAATAAACAGCGTGCTGGCCAGCTGGTACTTTTACTATGCAAGCAAATTTTTCGCGGCCGTGATTGCGGAAAACGCTGCACCCTGAACTGTAGATTGCGCGTCTCCTCCCAATGCTTCGCCGGCAAAGGACGCCTTGCCTGCCACGGGTTTAAGGATATCATCGACACCATAGTCACTGCTGTCCTCCATCGAATAACTGCCTAGAATGTACCTCTCCGTGCTCCAATTCTGGGCCACGCCATCAACAAAAGTGTCTCTGACAACTCCACCGAACTTTTCTGTTAGCTCAGTAAGAATGTCGTTGATTAATGCATCTTCTCCAATAGCTGATCGACGTGTTGGCCCTTCTGAGACTGAGAGCAGACCCTGGATATTCTGGCGGGTTGGTTTACCAAAAGCAGCGTCGTAGTAGATTTTTTCCGGCTAAGTGGTCGCCAATAAGCTGGCTCGAGAATCTTCAAACAATATGTCCGGATAGAAGCGTTGATTACACTTCAGGAATTCTTTGAAACCAGAGCCGTATTCGATGTACTGAAGTGCATCAATGTCCGGAGGCGTGAGCTGATCTGAAAATGTGATCAGTCCGCGTTGCAGGATCGACAACGGACCGTAGCCAATACCTTGTTTGCATCAAGGGTTCGACCATCGTTGAGCCGAATGGATGGGCGCATTCCTTGAACAGCCACTTGTGTGACTGATCAGCCCCACTTGAGTGGTCCAAATTGATTGTTAGTGCATGATCGGCCTTTGGTCCATCTGGACGATGGTTTCAGGGGCCGGTGGGCGTTAGCCCAAAGCACTATGTGGTCGTCTCGTGTTGTAGTGTTTCCTCCATTGTTCGATCAAGATTTGCGCCTCCCTCAGCGAGTAGAAGATCTCACCATTCAGCAACTCGTCCCGAAGCCGTGCATTGAAGCTTTCGCAGTATCCGTTTTCCCAGGGTGATCCCGGTTCGATGTAGGCGGTCTTGGCTCCTACCGCCCCTATCCAATCCCGAACGGCCTGAGCTATGAACTCCGGGCCGTTGTCTGACCTGATGTAGGCCGGAACCCCTCGGAGGATGAACAGGTCGGTTAGCGCGTCGATCACCTCGGCTGAATTCAGCTTCCGTTTCACCCGGATCGCCAAACATTCCCGGCTGTGTTCATCCAAGATGTTGAGCGTTCGAAACCCTTTCCCATCATCAGTGCGGTGATGAACGAAGTCATATGACCAGACATGGTTGCGATACTCTGGCCGTAGTCGGACGCAAGAACCATCGTTCAGCCAGAGCCTGCTCTTCTTAGGCTGTTTTACGGGCACCTTCAGCCCCTCACGCCGCCACAGACGTTCAACCCGCTTGTCGTTGATCTGCCAGCCAGCATCTCTCAACAGAGCTGCAACCCGACGATAACCATAGCGACCATACTGGCGGGCCAGTTCGATCATGTCGGCCACGAGGCGATCCTCGTCAGCACGCCCAACTGGCAACCGCCTCTGTGTTGATCGGTGCTGCCCCAAGACGCGACAAGCCCGACGTTCTGAGACGCGGAACCGGCTTCGCACATGGTCAATACAGGCTCGACGGCGCGAGGGGCTCAGAAGTTTCCCTTTGCGGCCTCTGACAGGATGAGCTTGTCCAGCGTCAGGTCCGAAATAGCCCGTCTCAGCCGTTCATTCTCCTTTTGAAGCCGCTTTAGCTCCTTCAGTTGGTCGGTTCCCATGCCGCCATATTGCTTTCGCCAGCGATAGAATGTCTGCTCTGTAATCTGCACCTGCCGGATGGCACCCACGCGTGGCATTCCCTGTCCGCAAAGCACCTCAACCTGCCGCAACTTTGTGACAATCTCTTCCGGCTTGTGACGCTTGATTCCCATATTTGATCCTCCGTTTCCTAACTATACGGGCGGACCAATTCAGTGGGGGAGGATCAAGTTCGCCATGGCCGCAAGCCAGATAGCCCATTTCCAAGCCGTTAACACAAGCGCTGTACTAAGGCGATTTGGACAGTGACTCCAAAAATTCAGCTAAGTCTGCAATCTCCTGGTCAGACAAATTCAACTCCGAAAGAATGGCTTCACCGTCGGCGTGCAACCTTTCCGTATCAATTTCGCTGTAGTGCCTGATCACCGCATCCAAGTCGATCAGGCTGCCGTCATGCATGTAAGGCGCGGTTTCGGCCACGCCCCGTAGGCTTGGCGTACGAAAGGTCCCAAAATCTGAGTGGCTCCTGCGGACACTGCGAACCACCCATGCACCTTGCTTTTCCGGATCGTCGCTCCAGTTGCCGTCCAATGTGTAAGCGTTTGAAAGCAAAAAGTTCAATCCACCGAACCGCCCGTCGTCGACCTCGGTTTCGCTCAGAAAATAGGGAACGCCTGCGTCATGGAACTCATTGTTGGAAAATCTCGGACCATTGTGGCACAACACACAGTTTCCACGCCCTATGAACAGCTGAAGACCTCGCTGGGCAGCTTCGGGGTAGTTCGCAGCGGCTGCTAAATCTTGGTTCTCCAATGCATCGCGAAAATCGTCAAATTGTGTCCGGCCGGTTGCCAATGTTTCCAAGTAAGCAGATAGCGTTTTGGCAGTGTTCACCAGCACAAGTTCTGGATCTTGAATCTGGATGTCGCCAAATATGGCTTCAAAATCATCAATGTAGATACTTTCTGAGATAGCTGTTTTTAGGCTTTCTTTACTGTGCGCCATCTCTTGTTCTTCGATGATCGGATGCAAGCTGGCGGCCCAAAGACTGTCACTCTTGCCGCCCCAACCGTACCAGCGGAGACCAGCAAGGTTACGCAGGGATGGTGTGTTTCGATCTAACAGGACGCGACCAAATGCTCGCGCATCGGACGTGGTAAATGCCTGTTCAGGGTCATGACAACTTGCGCAAGAAAATGCGCGGTCGACTGACAATACCGGATCGTTGAATAATGCCGCTCCTAGCGCAATCGCTCTTGTATCGTTTGAAACACTGTTGCTTGGGTCCGACTGAAACGAAATTGGCCATGGTCCGAAGGACAGCGTTTGCTGAATTTCGTCATCAGACAACAGGACTTCGGCACGAACGGCCCCCGCTAGGACTACAAACGCCGCTGTCACCAGCACCTTCATTTTAGCACGACATCGGAAGTGTAAGATACCGATCGCCCGCCAAAGTTGGCGTCAACTCGCAGTTCCCACAGCCCCGGCATGTGAAACAGCATGTTATCTGCACGGAACACCCCATCGCCTAATGCAGTGATTTTGGGGGCGTAGTTTAGCCCGTGTTGGTGAGCAGGCATTATTGCATCGACGCGCACGTCACTCACGGCAACATCATCACAGAATGTCACAAGAATAAAAAACGGTTGGGACAATCGAATTTCGTCGACTGCCACATGCACCTTAGGTGCGTTTTGAGTTTCCGAACTCATGCGTTGCCCTGCCGTTTCACAAGCGACGGCCGCGCCAGATGATACTAGAAACCAGACAACCCAGCGGATCATTCTGATGCCAGTAAACGTTCTGCGTTTGCGTATGCGATGTTGTCTGCGATCTGGTCCGGAAGCAAATCCAACCACTCCCGTGAAAAATCAGCATGAGGGCCTACGTAGTACCAACGCTCTGGAGCGAATGTATCCGTACCAACCATGAACCGATCTGGGTGCGCTTCGAACGCAGCCTTCCAATCTGGGTCGACACGCCCCTGCGAGACCATATCAGAGCGAAACGCCAGATCGGCCCAAAGTCTCGGATAGGTGTTCAGGGCATCAGTTACACTGGCCGGATCGTCAAAGCCAGAGTGGGCCCACAGTACCCGAGCCTCGGGCCAGGCCTCAAAAATCAGGTCAACGGCCTCTCGATCCCCGTGGTGATGCAGAATTAGGTTCCGTTCTTTTGCCAGTGCGATCATATGCTGGATGACCGGCGTTTTGATATCATCACCATAAGCGTGAAATTCGCCGATGGCTTTGTATTCGTTCTTCGCCAGATTTGCATCCAGATAGTCGATTACAGTTTCATCGTGCATCCAGGTGTTGATCTTACCGCGGCGACGGTAAGGGCGAAGGGCTGGAACAACAATGTCCGGCGCTGCGGCCAACAGCAATTGGGTACCGTTGTCATCCGAGCTGGAAACCAGTGCTTTGCGCACGCCTGCGTCCCGAAGGATTTTGGCAACTTGTTCGGGAGGAACCAGTTTTACGGCATCATGGCTGTAATGAATATGCGCATCGAAGATCGGTCGCTCTTCTGCGATGGCAGTTCCACAAAGAAGCGTTGCACCTAAAATTAAGGTATGTTTCAGCATCGCACCACCCTCAATAGCATTCAAACTCTGGCAAGCTTCACATCGAACTTTACGTGCAAGAAAGGTTCAGTAATCTTGCCAGAAAGTTCCATGCCTTCGGGAAATTCTGAAGCCGGCCTTTCAACATATGTCATCACCAGGTCATCCCGAACACCAAACACTGTATCCTGATCCAAGTAAGGATCGTCGTCGGGGAAAATCTCGGTAACTAAGGATCGGTGCCCGGGTGCCTTAACGATATAGTGCAGGTGCGACGGTCGCCAAGGATGGCGACCGCAGGCGCGCAGGATGTCCCCGACAGGCCCGTCTGACGGCACGGTGTACTCGACTGGTTTGACGGTCGTGAATGCATACTTACCGTCCTCACCAGTGGTCATCAGGCCATGAAAAGAAAAGGTGTCCTGTTCTTCATCCTGGCTTGCATACATTCCATTTGGCGCCGTTTGCCAGATGTCGAGCTCTGCACCGCCAATCGGATTACCCTCGGCATCCCTGATAACGCCCTCGGCCAGCAGAACCGGCCCACCGTAGTGACGCTTCATATCACCACCGAATGGCAGTGGCGGTGCGCCAGAAACATGAAAAGGCCCAAGAACAGACGAGCTTGTGGCATTTGGAGTTGAATGGAGCATATCCACCAGCGATGACAGTCCCAACACGTCCGAGGCCAAGACAAACTCATGCCTGTCTTCGGTTTCCACAGCGGCGCACGCCTCCAGAAATGCAATTCCCGTGCGCCATTCGTCATGCGTCAGGTTGGTTTCACGGGCGAAATCGTGGAGGTGCTTGACCAGAGACCCCATGATTTCACGCATCCGCGGATCAGTATCCTTGGACAGGTATCCCATGAACACATCGGTGATATTGTCTTTGGTGACAGAGCGCATCTTGGCCTCCTTAAATCAGGGCAAGGCTGAGGATCGGGAACTCGATCAGAATGAACAGAACGATCAGCATCACAAAGGCGAAGGGCAGCGCGCCCATAAACACGTCCTTCAGAGAGATACGGTCGTCATTGATCGTCGATTTGATGACGAAGCAGGATATGCCTAGTGGCGGGGTCAAAAGCCCGATTTCGGCGCCGACCACGGTGATGATCCCAAACCAGATCAGCGACATATCCAGCGCTTCAGCCATGGGCAGAAACAGCGGGACGACGATCAGGATGATCGAAGCCGTATCCAGCAGTGTTCCCAAAAACAGCATCAAAAGGACGTACAGCAGCATAATCGACCAGAAGGACGCGGAATTTCCTGCAAGCAAGTCCTGCAACTGATTGGGCAGCCCGGCCAGTCCCAGCATGCGGCTGTAGATCGAAGCCGCAGTGATCAGAAACAAGATCGCCGCTGTGATATGACCGGTTTCCAGCAACGCATCCCAGAACGCTTTTGGGGACATGGATCTGCGTAGGACAGCGATGATCAAAGCCACGAAGGCACCGGCTGCTCCTGCCTCGACCGCAGTAAGCCAGCCGGTGTAGATCCCGCCAAGAACGATAGTGATGATGCACAGTGTTGGTAGCGTTTTGGACGCAATCTCGCGCCCGGACATCCATTCGGTATCTGCCACGATGCGGCCACCGACAAACGCCGGTGTGAATCGGCCCATGGCCCAGATCGCGCCGACATAGGCGATCGCCAACATGATCCCGGGAATGACCCCGGCCAGGAACATGTCCCCCACGGATTGTTCAGCAACAAAGGAGTAGATGATCAGCATGGCCGATGGCGGGATGATCATGCCCAAAACCGAAGACCCGGCCACCACGCCAACAGCAAAGCGTGGGTTGTAATCCTGCGCCATCATCTGCGGCACCGAGACTTTGGTGAACACGGATGCGGATGCAATGGACGACCCGGTCACGGCGGCAAAGACGGCGTTGGCTCCAACCGTGGCCATTCCAATCCCGCCATTGACCTTGCGAAACCGCATGGTCATGACTTCATAAATGTCCCTGCCTAACCCAGCCTTTGAAACGATGAGCCCCATGAAGGTAAACAGCGGGATAGTCGCGAAGCTATACTCCATCGCGCTGTCGCCGACCGCCACTTTCAGCAGGTTCAGCGCTAGTGTGAAGTTGTCCCGCATCAACCAGATCGACACGAACGAGACGACGCCTAAGGCGATGGGAATATAAACACCCGCGTAGATCAGAAAAACAATGGCAACGACCGAGATCAGGCCAATCTCAATCGGCGTCATTCTGCGGCCTCGTCATGTTCAGGGGTGCGAATAAGTTGCGGACGGTCCTGCGCCGTGACGACCTTGAGCAGGAAGATCACGCAGGCAAGCGCAGTACCGCACGCGATGACCAGTTTGACCGGCCACCATGGCAATGTGAAAAGACCGGGCACTCCGAAGTAGTCCTGTGTCTGCCACATGTGTAGGAATTCAGGGAATGTCACATAGGCAATCAATGCCATGAAGATCGACGAGATGGCATTGATGATGCGCCTCAGGTTGGCTGTCAGGCCCGGGCGACGATGGTGTAGCAGGTTCAGGAACCCGTCCGAGCGTGTTAACCGATCTACTCTGACCACGTCCGCCAACTGCAGAAAGACGATCATCACGACCGAAAACTGCACCATCTCATAAGTGCCACGCAATGGGGCTGAAAACAGGCCACGTGCAATAACGTCGACATTCAGAACAACAACCAACGCCAGGACGACGAGCGTACCCAAAGCGTTGGCGGCGATTGCTAGAAAATTGGCGACCCGCGACAGGCCAGCAACTGCGGTCTTCAGCATGAAAGGCCCCTTTCGTGGATCGCCGGACGGTTATTCGGCCGTCCAGTCACGCACTCCGGTGAAACCGGCGTCTTGAAGCTTGCCAAGGTAGGCGGTCAGCATTTCAGTTCCTTGTTCGCCGTTGTCATTCAGCGTCGCGGCCCATTCCTGCGCGACATTCGGCATTGCGTTTGCCCAAGCGGCACGGTCTTCGTCCGAAACCTCAACGATTGTTCCACCCGCTTCAACATACGCATCCCGCGAAGCAGCGGCGCGGTCCATCGCGATACCGGCGACATGGTCACGGTAATCGATGGCAACCGCCGTCAACACCTCTTTGACTTCGTCCGGCAGGCTTGCCCAATAGTCTGCATTAACCGTGATGGTTTTTGAGTTCACAGCACCCAGATCGGCCTTGAGCATATACGGGGCGACTTCAGCGATCTTGAACGTCTTCGCCGCTTCGGGCCACAGCATTCCACAATCAACCAGACCCGTCTGAAGCATGTTGTAGAAATCGGTCAGCCCACCGCGCACACCTGCCGCATCCTTAATGCCTTCGAGATACCGCAAGTTGAGGCCAGCACCGGCAATCTTGCGACCCTCTAGGTCCGAAACCGAGGCAACCGGTTCTGTGCAGAAAATCTGATATGTGTCGAGAACAACACCCGTGGCCAGATAGACCTGGTTCTGTGCGGCAAACTCGTTCTGCATCGCCGGGTATTCGCGTGCGATTTCATCTACGGCCTTGGCCACGGCACGGGAATCCGATGCCACAAAGGGTGTCGATCCCGAAATACCCTGGCTGGGCAGCTTCGAAGAATGGAAGATGGTTGTGACGATGCCTATGTCACCAAGGCCCAGCTGGATTCCCTCCAGAACGCCTTTCGGCTTTACGATTGAACCGCCATAGTTCTCCTGCCAGTTCATCTTGTAGTTGCCGGCGTCGGCCAGTCGCTTGTCCACCTCCGGAATGAAGAAGTTGGTGAACTCCTTCACCCATAATGCCCGGTCTGGGTAGCCATCGATGACAACGGCAGAAATAGTTTCCTCTGCTGCGGCGGGCAGCGCCATGACGCTTGCCAGAGCAACTCCGATAAGGCTGCGTTTGGTCCAGATTTTCATTTCTCTCCTCCCAGAAAGTCGGGCCTTTTGTCTTTATTGGTTTGTTTTGACCCAGTTGACGGTCAGGTCTGTGCCTGCCGCTTCAAATAGTTTTGCGATGGCGCAATACTTGGCTGTCTCTTCGCCCACCCGTGTCAGCTCCTCCTGACTGGCGGGCGTGTCACACTTCACGGTGAGCTCGATTTCCGGAAACGGAACATCGATCTCCTCCTCCATCAGGACACCGCGCCGATCCAGCCTGCATTTCGCGTCGATTGTCACCGCGCCGAGATCAACTCCCAACCGGTGTGCATTCTTGTGCCCGATGACGTTCGTACAGGCGATCAAGGCTGCCATTGCGGTTTCGGTCGGAGACGGGCCAAGATTTGTTCCACCGCGTTCAACGGGTTCGTCGACAACCACATCAAGATCGCGAATTGGGATCTCGGTACGCGCATGTGTCGGGCATTGAGCTGTCGTTCGGTAAGTCACGACAGGTTTTACTTTCATAGCCACAGCGTCACCTCCTCATGCATAAGTGCAAACCTTTTCGAATGGAAAACGTGGAAGCTTCTGGAACAGACCGGTCTCGTCTGCGTAGCCCAAATTGCAAAGAAAATTGGACTTGAGCGTCGTGCCCGCGAAGAACTCTTCGTCGACGATCTTGTTCGAAAAACCTGACATGGCGCCGACGTCCAACCCGACAGCCCGGGCCGCAATCATGAAGTACGCGCCCTGCAGAGTGCCGTTTCGGTAGGCCGTGTCCGCTACGTATTCGGGTTTGTTTTCAAACAAGGGCCGCCGATCTTCGTGCGGGAAAAGAAACGGCAGTTCCTTCCAGAAGTCCAAGTCGTAGGCAATGATCGCCGTGACCGGTGCATCCATCATCTTTGGCACGTTTTTCGGCTTTAGCGACTTGGCAAGCCGCTCTTTTCCCTCTGCGCTTTTCACGAAAATAAAGCGCGCAGGCAACGTATTCATGCTGGTCGCGCCGTTGATCGTGATGTCGTAGATCTCTTCAAGTATGCTGTCAGAAACAGGCTTGTCGGTCCACTCGTAGTGCGATCTGGATTCGCGCAGGATCAAGGCAATCGCGTCATCCGACAAACGTGGAATCCGTTCGCGCAGATCGCGATGATCCTGCTGCGCCTTGGCGCGAAGTGCCTCCAGCTCTGCCCCGGTTGGTGCGCTCATGCTGCGGCCACCTTTGACTTGGAGTCCTTTTCGTCGATGATCGGGCTGGCGCAGATTCCGATGCCTTCAATTTCGACTTCGACGGTTTCACCCGGCTTCAGCCAACGTGGATTGGGCTTTTTGGCGTGACCGACACCCGGTGGTGTGCCCAACGCAATCAGGTCTCCGGGCTCCAGAGTGGTGTATTCCGAAATCGTCGCAATGACCTGACGAACGCCCCAGATCATATTGGCAGTGTTCGAGCTTTGCAGGATTTCATCGCCCACGCGGCTTTCGATCTTCAGACCGGACGCCCCTTCGGGCACTTCGTCCGGCGTTACGGTGAAAGGACCGATCGCGCCCGTATCATCGAAGTTTTTGCCAGGCGTCCATTGAACGGTTTTGCGCTGATAGTCCCGCAGCGACCCGTCGTTGAACACGGTGTAGCCAAAAACATAGTCCAGTGCGTCCTCTTCCGAGATATGCCGACCTCTTTTTCCAACGATCAGCATAAGCTCGGCTTCGTAGTCTAGCTTCTCAGAACAGGCAGGCCGTACCATGGGCTGCCCCGCCGCCATGATCGAGTTTTTCCCGCGCATGAACAGCGTTGGATATTCGGGGATGTCGTAGCCCCCTTCCTTGATGTGGTCCGTGTAGTTCAAACCCATGCAAATGATCGTGCCGGGCGCGACCACGGGCAATGCTGGTGTGATAGAAGACACAGGCACACTGTCTGCAGCGGCGATTTTGTCAGACAGTGAGTCGGCCAGTCCAGGCTTGGCAATTAAACCCATCAGATCGGAACCGACGGCAGGGTCCAAAGCCGTTAGATTCACTGCGTTTTTACCGTTCACAGCAAAGACCGCAGTGCCTTCCGAGGTTTCTCCCACCAGGTATTTCATTTTCACCATCCATATCAGTTCGCTTGATTTTTGCCGACTATTTTGCAATATGTCAAATAATATCGATATTTTGGAGATCCGCGATGGTTGCTTGGGCAGATTATAAATCAGAAGCGAAAAGCCGAGGCGCACTGGCACTGGAACTTTATGTTGCACTCAGCACACCGACCAAAGCGCCAGAAGACGTAAAGGCGTCACTTCCAGGTCACTTGGCGTATCAGGCGGATCTTGAACGCGCGGGGAAGTTGGCTTTTGCAGGGCCGATGTCGGATGAGACCGGTGAGCATATGCAAGGGGTTGGCCTGATCATCTATCGCGCTGATAGTCTTGAGGCCGCGCGGAAGCTGGCCGAGGACGACCCCATGCATAAAAGCGGGGCGCGCAGCTTTGTACTTCGGCGCTGGATGATAAACGAAGGTTCGCTGAACCTTTCAGTTGGTCTATCGACTGGCACGAGTTCCCTCAGCTAAGAGCGCGCAAGAGTTTTTGCCGCAAAAAAGGAAAAGTCGGATATGGACGCCATGCTTGATACCGAGGGCAAAGAGACATCAGCCACTCATGGTGCGTATCGAAGGCTGCGCGAAATGATCCTGACCGGCGAATTGCCGCCCGGACAAAAACTTAAGATCGAGCAACTCCGCGGCCTTCTAAACACTGGCGCAAGTCCAGTTCGCGAGGCGCTGAGCCTTTTGACCTCGGACATGCTGGTTGAACGGATTGACCAGCGCGGATTTAGGGCTGCGCCCGTGAGCAAGAGTAACTTTGAGGAAATCCTGCTGCTGCGATGCAACCTCGAGGAAACCGCGTTGCGCGCTTCCATCGCCAAAGCGGATGCGGCCTGGGAGGATCGGCTTGTTTTGCGTCACCACCATATGAAAAAGGCTGGCCAAAATGGGGCGCACGACTTTGAAGACGCCCATAAAGCGTTTCACATGGCTTTGTTGGACAATTCGAAATTACCACTGCTGCTGCGATATTGCTCGCAGCTCTACGACCTGAACATTCGCTACCGCTATCTGGCAGCTGGCGGTTCGAGCTATAAAAAGCGGGACATCGCCGCCGAGCATCATCACATTCTGGACGCCGCATTAGATCATGACGCAGACAGCGCGACCAAGCACTTGATCGATCACTACCGTCGAACGGGTGAGTACCTGAGCAGCCAGATGGATACCTAAAATGCAACGGAATTGGTTTCTGGGCGATCTATTAAACCAATTGCTGGACCGTCCTGACAAAAGGCGTGGCAAGGATGATAAACGATCCATTGCTGAACTTTGCGAGGCGCTTTTGTCCACAGAAGGTGAAGTATCGGGCTTCACGCTCGCGTCCACCATACTTGACCGCTACCAGACCCTGGATGACGCGGGAAAACTGGACTTTTTTGTCTACTTGAATGACCAGCTTGAGTTAGACGCAGAAAAACTCGCTGACACGGCGCGCCTCTATGCCAATGATCAAAGTGTCGATCTGTATCAAAAGCTTAGTGAATCCGCAGAACCCAGGCGGCAGGAGTTATTGCGTCGGCTGAACCAGCCGTCTGGTGCGACGCAAGAACTTGTGGCTATGCGCGTTGATCTACTGCGATTTCTCAAATCTGATGCCGAACTCAAGCGAACCGATATTGATTTTGTCCATTTGTTGAGAAGCTGGTTCAATCGAGGCTTTCTTGTTCTCAAGCAAATCAGCTGGGATACGCCTGCCCGCGTTCTGGACAAGATCGTCGCATATGAGGCGGTTCACCAGATCAACGATCTGGACGACTTGAGGCGCAGGCTCTACCCACCTGACCGTCGTTGTTTTGCGTTCTTCCACCCTTCGATGCCCGATGAGCCGCTGATTTTTGTCGAAGTGGCCCTTACAACTGAAATCCCGGGCGCGATCGATACGCTTTTGTCTGAAGCTCGAGAACCGATTGAAGCCGAGCAGGCAAAGGTCGCGGCGTTCTATTCCATTTCAAATTGCCAAAAGGGTTTAGCAGGAATCAGTTTTGGGAATCTTTTGATAAAGCAGGTTGTGACCGAGCTTTCGCGAGAGCTTCGAGGGCTTGATACCTTTGTGACACTGTCGCCGATACCGGGGCTGAACCGGTGGTTGTCTGGTGAAACAGAGCATCCCGTACACGGACATGCCGCCAAGGCCGTATTAGCAGAAACAGCCGCGCCACAGGACGTGCGCGCAATGGCCGCCCGGTATTTGTTGCTTGCGAAGCGTGAAGATGGGATGTCGCTGGATCCCGTGGCCCGCTTTCATCTGGGCAATGGTGCTGAGCTTCATGAACTGCACGCCGACGCAGATCCGTCGCCAAACGGGCGCGCCCAATCCGGAGGCGCGATGGTCAACTACCTTTACGACTTGAACAAAACAGAACGTCACCACGAAGAATTCGCGACACATGCCACTATCCAAGCCTCGCGTTCAGTTCGTGCGGCTTCAACTGCGGCGCTTGCGATCAAACCAAGGGAAAATACAGCGTGACCAATACCCTCTACGACAGCTTGTTTGCCCGCCACGAGGGCAACACGGCTCCATTCCTGCAACTCGATGATGGCAAGGTGGTTTCCTATGACGCGTTTCTGAAGCGCGCCGCACAGATCGCGCATGTTTTGCAGAACAGCGGAGTTTCTCCTGGGGATCGCATCGTAGTGCAGGCCCCCAAGCTGGCTGATACGATTGCGCTCTATGCTGCTTCGGTTCAGGCAGGTGCTGTCTACCTACCACTTAACACTGCCTACACCATGGCAGAGTTGGACTACTTCATCTCTGATGCTCAACCGGCGATGATCATTTGCGACAGCAACGATGAAGCTGAAATAAAAAAATTGGCAGCCCAATCGGGCGCAAAGCTGCTGACCCTCGGCGGCGATAGTCCAAGCCTAAGCCTAGAGGCTGACGCACAACCCTGCGTATTCGAAACCGTGGATCGCGCACCGGACGACCTTGCGGCTTTACTGTATACATCAGGCACTACGGGCCGTTCGAAGGGTGCAATGCTAAGTCAGCGAAACCTTCTGTCCAATGCCCAAGCTCTTGTGGAATTGTGGGACATCACCAGCGCCGATCGCCTGCTTCATGCGCTGCCAATCTTTCACACACATGGGCTTTTCGTGGCGATGAATACGTCATTGCTCGCAGGTGCCAAAGTTCGGCTTATGGAAAAATTCGACATTGGCATGATCTTGGAAGAGTTGCCCCACTCGACCCTTCTAATGGGTGTCCCCACTTTCTACACCAGATTGCTTGCGGATGACGGTTTCACCAAAGAGGCCACAGAGAGCATGCGTTTGTTCATTTCTGGTTCAGCCCCATTGCTGGCCGAAACCCATTTGGCGTTCGAAACGCGCACGGGCCACCGCATACTTGAACGCTATGGCATGACCGAGACGAACATGAACACTTCAAACCCATATGAAGGTGAGCGCCGCGCAGGAACTGTCGGCTTGGCGCTTCCCGGCACCGAGGTGATCGTTACCAATCCTGAAACTGGAGTACCGCTGCCCCGGGGCGAGGTTGGAATGATCGAAGTACGAGGGCCCAATGTATTCCAAGGCTATTGGCAAATGCCCGGGAAAACCGCCGAAGAGCTACGGGAAAACGGGTTCTTCATCACCGGAGACCTGGGTCAATGCAGCGAGGATGGTTATCTGTCGATTGTTGGTCGGTCAAAAGACCTGATCATCACTGGTGGTTACAACGTCTATCCCAAAGAAATTGAAGACGTCTTGAACGACATCGACGGCATCCTGGAATCGGCAGTTTTTGGCATTCCTGACACCGATTTTGGCGAAGCTATCATTGCCACTCTGGTTGCCGAGCCTAGCGCGCAACTTGATATGGAACAGATCGCGGTGACCATCAGAGACAAGCTGTCGCGATTCAAACATCCGCGTCGCTACGAACTTGTCCCGGGCCTGCCGCGCAATACGATGGGAAAGGTCCAAAAGAACGTGCTGCGCGAACAGTACGCGCAAAAAGAACTGCCAATGGGTGTGTCCTAGCAGCCCGCTGAAAAACTCAAACCAACCACGACCCTTTGATCTGACAACCCCACCTTGCGAACGGCCAACTCATAAGGAGACTTACAATGACTCGCATGACGGCAAAGGACTTCGACCAGGAACTTCTGGACCTGTACGACTTTTACGCGCACGGCAAAATCACCAAGCGCCAGTTCCTGGACCGCGCCGGTAAGTTCGCGGTTGGTGGTTTATCTGCGGTCGCGTTGCTGAACATGCTCAGCCCGAATTATGCTTTGGCCGAGCAGGTATCCTTCAACGATCCCGATATTCATGCAGACTACATCACCTATCCCTCACCAAATGGAACTGGCGATGTTAGGGGCTACCTTGTCAGACCGGCCGGTGTGGATGAGCCCTTGCCGGCAGTACTGGTCATCCACGAAAATCGCGGCTTGAATCCCTACATCGAAGATGTGGCGCGCCGATTGGCGAAAGCCGGATTTATGGCTCTGGCTCCAGACGGCCTGACGTCGGTGGGCGGATACCCTGGCAACGACGCCGATGGGCGCGAGCTGCAAAAGACAGTGGACCGGGTCGAATTGATGAACGATTTCTTCAATGGGTTCGAATACTTGTTGAACCGAGATGATTGCACTGGGAAGGTCGGCGCTGTTGGTTTCTGCTACGGCGGCGGTGTGGTCAGCGCAATTGCCGTGGCCTATCCCGAACTGGCCGCTGGTGTCCCGTTCTACGGGCGCCAGCCAGCGGCCGAAGATGTGGCCAAAATTCAGGCGCCGTTGCTTGTTCAGATGGGAGAGCTTGACGAACGCATCAACGCGGGCTGGCCAGATTTTGAGGCAGCCCTGCAGGCCAACGACAAGGTATACGAGGCCTACATCTACGAAAACACCAACCACGGCTTCCACAATGACAGCACGCCACGTTACGATGAGGAGATGGCAAACCTGGCTTGGGACCGAACCATTGATTGGTTTAATACCAATCTGAAGTAACTGCGATGAGCTGCGAAGACAACCTTGCGCTGGCGCTGTTTCATCGCAGCCCACAGTTCACCTAAACCAAACCCTGAGAAGCCCGAGCATTCTCTTTTTCGTGATCAGAGAGGCCGCGAGGACCCTTGGTCTGTAGACGGAGTGGAACCCATTGCGGCATCAATATCGATGGATGCCTTTATTAACAAATTCCGAAACCATTGGATGTTTGATTGCGTCACAGCGAACATTGTGGTGGAGGTGTTATGTGAAGCGATCTACGGTTAAATGCCGGACCTGCTCTCACGTACCCTCGCCAATGGTGTTTCGAACCTTGGCAATTTCTTTCACTACATACCGTAGCAAGTTATCGCCCTCGGCCCTGAGTTCGCGGCGGTCTTCGTTCTTTATCACAAAGGTTGCCCCAGCCATTTGATTTTCTATTAAATAATCAATCGCCGCTATGCGTACTCCACGGCCAATTTTCTTTCCTTTTCAACGTCAACAGCCCATCAAAATGTCCAATTAGGTTATGCGGCAGGACCTGATCTTTGACGAGGTCATGCAAGTTCATCGGCGAAGGCAAGTCCGGTATCTGCCTGATCCACGAGATAGCCAATCCGGGTCTCAGTATGACGAAAACCGCGACAGGTCGACGTCAAGTTATTGAGGAATGTGAAGCGCAGATCGCTTCTGGGCATTGGTCTAAATGCCCACTGGCTAGACTCCTTTGACAAGCATCATGCCCGAAGCTCGTGCGCGAAAGGGAACGCGAAACATTGGTGTTTCAAAAACTCTCACAACGGACACACTGTCTGTTGCTGCGCCAACCCTTGTAGCTACAAAGTTCATTGAGAAGCCTTGCGTTCTTTTTCCGGCCAGAATTCATCCACCACGACATATGCAACGATTACAAAAAATGCCGCACTGGCAACTTGTAAAACTCGAGTGATGCTCTTGACGTCAGCCTCGTCTGAAAACGGCGCAACCGATCCGCCATATACGATCAGGGCCGTTGTAATAGCAGAGCCGGCAGCGGCGGCGAGCGGGGCTTGAGATTTTCCAAGTGCGCCGAGAGTCAGGCAAAAGAAAAAACAGAGCAGAATGGGCGTCAAAATAACCGGAGCTATTACGTTTATTTCATAGCATATGATGGAAACTGCCGCCCCAAGGAGGTTTGCCGTCAGCATGGCTTTTGCAACGGTTTTACCTGCGGCAGGCATTGCCGCGAGTTGCTGGCTCAGCAGCGCGACGAAGAACAGAACAAGCAATGCAGACGCTCCGGAAATAAAGAACGCCATAGCAAACGGCACTGTGACAAGAGACATCCTGACAATTCGGCGATGTGGGTCGAAACTCGCCTGCGACACAGCTTTCTTTTGAGCCGCCGTTTGAGGTTCAGCGGGTATCAACACGAACATCAACGTCGATACGAAGCCTGCAAATAGCAGGTTCAACGGTATCCAATACACGAGCACCAAAGCCAGGTCCTGTGATTGCAGAACCAGGTTCGGAATCATCAATGCGCCCATGAGCGCTATCACACCCGGTAAAACTCCGGCGCCTGAAACGGACCATTTGAAAGACAGGATTATTCCAATGGCCACCAGCATAAGAAATACAAGCGGATATGGTGAGAAGATTGACGACAACAGGAACGAAATGAACATCAATCCAATAGAGAAGACAAAGAGCTTAGCAAATGCTGCCAAAGGCAATGCGGCAGGTGCTTGCAGAAAAAGGGCGGCGAACACCGCCCCAACGACGGCAAGCGGCCACCCAAGAAATAAGCCCAATGAATAGACGCCGGTAACACCCAGCGCAAGCCGGGTGACAGAGCGTTGGTCCTCAGTACGCATAGGACAGAATTGAAACCACGCGGATGTAGGTACGACCTACGAGGTTCAGCAACGAGCTGTCACTTAGATACATGATTACATCGGCTTGCCCATTCAGTTGAAAGCGAAGGTCATCTTCGGTGCTTCCTGCTTCATAGCCAGGCAAAACGATCCTGACTGGGAATCTCTCAGGCTCCCGCAAAAAACCTTTAGTGCTTGGCGGGCTCGCCAATTGCCCGGGCACATCACCGCCACTTAGGGAAACAGCCGCACTAAAGCTCTCAATGACGCCCGGAATAATCTGACCTGGATGCATATCCAACACCACGTCAACCGGAGAACCTATCGAGGCTCTTCCTAGGTTGTTCTCGGAAAAATACGCCTCGATCCAGACGTCAGTTGCGTCCAGAAACGTCAACAGATCCTGGCCGGACCGCGCATATGTTCCAGGGGCTATCAGCAAGTTTGAGATGACACCTGTCGCCGGAGCACGTAGTACAGTCCACTCAAGGTTAAGCTCTGCATCCGCCAGGGCAGCCAACGCGCGCTGGATTTTCGGATTTTCAATCCCGTCGTCACCAAGCCTCTGTTTTGCTTTTTCCAGATCCGCTTTTGCGTTCTCATAGTTTGCCTCGGACTCTGCCAGTTGCCCTCGCGCATCATCGGCCTTTGAGACGGCAATCAACCCTTTCTTTTCGAGCGCAAATACACGTTCCGTTTGAATGCGCATCGTATCCAGATCGCTCTGCGCCCTTGCTAGTTTGGCTTGTGCCGCTCTTACCTCTGCCGAAGATGCGCCCACTTCTTGAGTGGCCGCTTCGAGATCAGCTTCCGCTTTGTCGCGCTGAATCTCGTAGGGTCGCGCGTCGATCCGGACAAGGACATCTCCGGCCGAGACTATCTGGCCATTTTCGACCAGTACGTCAGTCACAGTGCCTGTCACCTGCGGGACGATCTGGGTCGCCACGGCTTTTACTCTGGCGTTCCCGGTAAATGGCGTTTTCCGATCAGCGACCAAATACCAGACAAGAAAAATCAGAATGACAGCCAGGGTTGTCCATATCGTCTTCCTCATTTCGCCGCACCCTCAGCAACGCCCTCGGCTTCGGGCGAAGTATCAATCCACACTTTGAACAGCTCATAGAAAACAGCGAAGAGAACCGGCCCCATAAAGACGCCGATCAAACCGTACGCCATCATACCTCCGAGAACACCGATGAGGATGACCAACATAGGAGTCTCGAGGCCTTTTGAGATGAACACGGGTCTTAGGAAACTGTCCATTATCATGACTGGAACGGCCAAAACGGTGAAGATCAAAGCAGTTCCGCCGGACATGGAACTCCATGCGTAAATAATTACCGGTATAAGAACCAATCCGGGCCCGATTTGGATAATCGAAAGTATCAGGCAGATAAATGCCAGCGTGGCGGCCGAAGAAATCCCAAACAAAGCCAATAGTATCCAAACGCAGACCGCCTGAATGGCTGCTACACCAATCACGCCTTTTGTCACGTTCCGAATCGTTGCGCCTGCCAGCGTTACGAATTCACCGCCTCGCGGTGCGAAGACACGGTTGGCAAAGCGCTGAAGACCCTGGACCAAATTTGGACCGGGACTGAACAACGCCCCCATAATCAAAACGGACAAAGCTAAGCCAAGAAGTCCGATGCCGATGCCCAACACCTTTCCGAACAGCGACTTGGTGATCTCAAGGATTTGCGTGCCATATTTCGCAAGCGCGCCGTCAAGATTGCGCTCAAACATTCCCCAGACATCGGAAATCTTGTCTCCAACCAATGGCAATTCCTTGAGGCCCTCGGGCGCAGGTGGGACTTTCAACTCACCCTTGTCGGCCTGTTCCGCAAACTCGGACCCTAGTTCTGCAGCGCCAGACACCGCAGTCGCGACTGGCCCCAGGGTCAAAACAAGGCCTAACAAAACCAAGATTGTCGTTGCAAGCTTCTTTCGTCCTCCCAGTTTGGACTGAAGCCAATCAAATGCAGGGTAAAGCGCGACGCAGAGGATCGTTGCCCAGATAACCACGCTCGCAAGCGGGGCCACCATGACCAGGGCGCTGTAGAGGAATAGTCCGAGAAAGAGCAATCGTATCGCTAGATCGACAATCTTTGCGTCCTGAGTCTTTTCCATTCCATCCCTCCATGTGTTTTTCGAATGTTACACTCAAAAAACATAATATGTATATTTTTTTGAATTTTAGTTATCATCTATCAGCTTGAAGACACAAATGAATCCGGGCCACGGCTTGAGATGCCTAGTCAATCCAATGCCTGGGCATGAACTCGATTTGGCCAAATTGGGAAAATCTATTTGTCCGCTTTTTTGTCGTCTTGGGACAAGATTGTATCTGCCACTGTGGTCGCCGCGGTCACGAAGACACCGAGGCCCACGATGATGTAAATCATTGTGAAGATCTTCCCTGCCGCGGTTTCAGGTGAGAAGTCACCAAACCCTACAGTCGAAATTGTCACCACAGAAAAGTAGATTGAGTCGAGCCAACTCCAACCTTCGACAAAGTGGTAAAAGACCGAGGCCCATAAAATCATTCCAACTGTGAAGGCAAGAATGCCTTTCACTCTACCGTCCTTTAACGCAACGCCCATCCCACGTGTTATTCTGGTTAGTGAGTTCATCGTGTCCTCGTTGTTTGAAGAATTCACATATAACAGTAATTAGATTAATGTGCGAAATAGAAGTGCTTTGGGCGCCAATCGTTTAGTTGGTGCGTCGAGTCGCAGTAGTCGACGCTAATGCAACTTGTTGGTTTTGGCTTGCAAAGCTCGCTTCTAGCCAGCGTTTTTGAATCTGGGTCAATAGCACAAACGAGTTTTCGTAATTTACCCGTATCTTAGCTGTCCGACCAAATCAGCGAGCGGCATTAGCTGAAGGGTCAAGGTCGTTCAGAATTCAGAAAACTAGGATGCCATATATTCCATTAACATTATGATTAAATGGTCTAGGCTGCCCGACGGCTGAATCGGAATCTTAGGAGAAGAGCGTGCGGTACGTTGCAAAAGGCTTATTGATTTGTTGCGCTGTCGCGTTTGTGGCTGTGTTAGCAGCTTGGCTTTTCCTGTCTTCTGCGTTGTTTTCCTCGGTCAGGACTACTTTCGTCGAAAATCTGATCTCCAAGAAACTTGGCCAAGAGGTTAGAATTGAAGATGAAGTGCGTCTGGGTATTGGTCGGCAATTGCAGGTGTCAGCGGCAGGGCTGGTACTACCTGGTTCTCAGAATGCAGATTTGAACCTCGCGGCAATCGACGAGATTCAGTTCGAAGTGTCCGCCCGCGACCTTTGGAACAATAAACTGTCACTGAGTGGTCTTTCGCTCTCAGGTGTTCATCTGAACCTAATCACAGACAAAGACGGCTTCGGAAACTGGCAGTCCATTTCCCCAACGGAAGCCGAAGCCGGGAAACCTGCAAATTCCCCGACGCCGCTGTTAGCCGGAATTCTAACGGATCGCAAAATTGATCTGATTGATATCGCCATTCTTTATCAGAACGATTTAAACGGAATTGAGTTAGATCTGCAGCTTCCTGAAGTGCTCTTAAAGCGTGATACGGAAACCGACGTTGCGACCGCAGTCGCGGCCGGTTCGCTGAACGGAGAGAGGTTTGATCTGAACGCGACATTCCCCGCGGAAGACCCGTTTCAAGTGGCGGTGAACTTTGAACAGATTTCTATTGTCGCCGAGGAAGTCCCCCAAGAAAACGGTCTGCAAGTGGCAACGACCGTGGAGATTGCCGAACTTGGCCAGCTTCTCGATATCTTGAAGCTTAATCGCGTTTTGGAAGGTACAGGGAATATTGGTGCAACGTTCAAATCAGTCGATGGTGTAGCACGAATTGACGACCTATCTGTATTGGCTGAATTGGAAGGCGGACAAAGCCTTTCATTGACGGGGCAGATCGGGGAATTGGGAAATCCGGAAGACGTGTCGTTAACAACCCGCATTCGGTTGTACCCAGAAGATGCTGAACCAGCCCCTGCCGCATCGCGATATGATCTTAAACTTATCGCGGTCGACATGGTTATCGACAGCGTGCCTGGGCAGGTTCCGCAGCGACAAATGGTCATTAAGACCAACGGGTTCACATTGGACACCTCTGGCGAGGGCCCGCCCCCGATCAAGTTCTCCGAACTTTCCAGAACACCAGAAGGCGCGTTAAAGGTCGGCAGCATCAACTTGAGAATTGGGAACCCCGCTGATCCGTTAATCATTTTGGACGGTTCGGTCGATGACGCGCTGCAATTACAAGGAATATCAGCGGAAGGTCTAATGGACATTCCGGCAAGCAGTTTGATCTCACCAGAACTGTTAGGACCGGACGACCAACTCGGCAGGTTTTCTGGTGACTTCCGTTTGAACGGCGACATCAATCAGCTTTCGCTGACGAATTTGGATGGAAAGACAAGCGATACGGACGTCTGGAACCTTGAGGTGCATGGCACTGTCAAGAATGTACTCAAATTCGAGGACCTAGATTTGGCAATTGACGTCGCAGTCCCATCCGGGGCGGACCTTTTGGAGGCACTATCGCTTGAACGCGTGGAAACCGGACAGGCTCGCCTAGAGATTGACCTCGCCAGCGAAGGTACCGATTGGAACGCGAGTGCCAATGTCGAAGTTGCTGAATCTGTCCTTGAAATTGTCGCCGATCTTGATGATGCAACAAGTGATCCTGTGCTGAAGGGTTCCATAGAGAGTGACCTGATAAAGATAGATCATATCCGAACCATCGTTCAGGCCGCCGCACAGTTGCGGAAGCTAGGCGGTGCGGAGCCCAACGAGGAAGATGTCAATCAAGAAGCCGGTGACACTAGCCCTTTGAGAGATGTGACGCTTAAACCAATTGGACGTTCAGTTCTCTTGTCCGGTATGGATATGGATGTCGACATTGACCTTCGGCACATAGAGGGTGCCAAAGGCATAAGCAGTTTGCAGAGCGAACTGACGCTCAACAAAAATGAGCTTAAAGCTGGGCCTTTGAAATTTGAATACGGAGGCGCCCATTTCGACGTCAGCGGGCAAATGGATCTATCAAACGACGCGCGTCTGCTCACGCTGACCGGCAAAGCAGGCGGCTGGCAGCTGGATGATATTCTTCACGGTCTGAAATTCAAAAAAGGCGCAAGCGGTACGATCTATGCAGATTTTTCGGTGACCGGTGGAACCGATTCACCCAAGTACTTTGCCAACAGCATGAGTGGCAACGCCACAGTTTCATTGCGTGATGGCTCGATCGAGACCCAGCTATTAGATCTGGCAGGATTAGGGGTGCTACCTTGGGTTTTTACCAAAGAAAAACAAAAGGTTGCCCCAATCGTATGCTTACGCGCGCCGATTAGTATCTCCAATGGAAATATTTCGACGAAACAAACCACCTTGGAGACGGATCATGTCCAAGTTGTCGTCTTTGGCGGTGTCGATGTAGCCGGCAAGGTCTTGGATTTAAATCTACAGCCCCGCAAGATTGGCGAACCTCTTTCGAAGAGCCCCTGGCCCGTGACCTTGAAGGGCCCAATCGCAAAGCCGAAGATCAAGGTCAAAGACGGCCCGAAGCGATTGAAGCGATCAGATGGTGCGGACAAAATGCCGGCCAAAAGAAAACTCTGCGTCCCAGATATTTTGCAACTGCAGTAGTGGAAGAGGCAGTTGGTTCAGGAACAAATTTATTAGTCAAGAAAGATGACAATGCCCCCGAAAAGGGATTTCTGCTTTGGGATACCTATCACAGAACCTGTAGGCCAAGTGTTTCTGGGGCAAGGGGAAGATCATCCCACACCTGATTTAAGCACAATGCTCTTGAATTGCAGGGAACTCAGAGACAAATCGCGACCGAGTACGGTGGATACAATGACATCTTGGCTGGGAGAAAGTAAATGTTCCTACACGGATTGGAGTGTGTAAAGTCTGCCACGGAGCTGCCGTTCGCTACATCAGTGATACTGGCGACCGTAGACGGTGGCTTTGCGTAGGAAACCGAATTTACGCAGCCATTCACCCTCCGATAAGACGAGCCTTCAATTAGCAAGCATAGTGGCTCCAGAACACGCGTTTCTAATTCTTGTCGGCGCTGCTAGGATAAGTATTTGGAAGCTGTGGGCAGCCAATCCGAGTATTCGCGCCTTAGTTGTTATCCAAGGCGAAATTTTGTCGGCGCCATGCCTGTCTGGCCTCGAAAAAAACGAGTGAAGTGGCTCTTATCGGAATAACCAAGCATGAGACCGATCTCCGCAATTGTCATCTTGTCCTCTCTGAGGTGTTCTTTTGCGACATCGACACGAAGCCGCTTTATTTCCCGGGGTAGCGTTGTCCTTTGTTGCTGAAGGGCTCTCAGAAACCGGTCCGGCTGTATACCCAGAAATCCGGCCACCACCTCCGGCCCCAAATCTGTTTCATCCAACTTATCGCGCAAGACAGATCGCAACGCAGCCACTACGGTTACTTCTTCGTTTTGCCAAGTTGAGTCTAAGGGAGTGGTGTAGGCCTCTGAGGCATGGCTTAAAAACAACCACTCCACAGGAAAACTGATTTGCATTCCGGGATCGCGTCCAAGACTGACGTCAATCCCTTTGTAGTCGATGGGCAGCCCATTGATGTATCTGCTTTCCCATTGCACACGCGAAGAATCCCAGGACCCTCCGACGACGGTCTGCAATAGGCGTACATAGATTGCGGCACCAAAACCGGTCACCTGAATGGGTGGGACAGTTGGTTCCTGTTGCCTCTCGATACGATAAGTCGCTTTGTCTGCTTCAATGACGAGGCTGTGCCGCACAGAATTTGATTCCCGCGGTACGAGCCCAACAAAGCGAGAAAAAAACTCGAATAGCGTTTCTGTAGATTGCAAGGCTTGAGCGAACGGCGGCCATCCTTGTAGGTCGAACGTCTCCCCTACATTCAGTCCTAGGTATCGATCCCCTGATACTTCTGAGAAGGCATTCACCAAACCGTAGACCAGCTCTGAGTGAACGAACACGGATGGGTCAGACAACAGTTCGGCTTTCAATCCGACTTGGTCCAATGCTGGTTGCGGATTGATCTTGCGTTCGGTGAGATATTGCAAAAACGGAGCGGCTAAGGAGAGGCGAATAAAGCCCTCGCTATGCTCTTGAGAGGTGGAGTTGAAAGGCAAGCTCGTCACCCTTGTGATGATTGGTCGATTGATTCAGTGGCCATTTTTACGATTACATTCGAACACGCCAATTCAAAAGTGGCAACCGAGGCAAAGATTTCCGGACTACAGTTGGCAAAACATGAATATGAAGGGAGTGCTTATGTCCGGTCTACGAATGTCGCTTTGCTCGACGGTAATTGTCGCTGCAGGTCTTTCTTTTTCAGCGTCCGCGCAGGCTCAGGATCAAGAAGAACCCCAAACGTTGTTTACCAACGTGCATATCTTCGATGGCGTGAATGAACAGCGCATCGAGAATGCCAGCGTATTGGTCGAGGGCAACCTGATTAAGTCCGTATCAACCGATGCGATCGATGCCCCCGACGCTACGGTCATTGACGGAGAAGGGAGGACACTGACCCCCGGCTTCATCGAAAATCACGCACACCTGATGCTGCCAGGACCCACGTTGCCCGCAATGGAAGCCAACAGCACTTGGGAAGACCTCGCGATTCACGGCACTCAAATGGCTGAGATGTACTTAATGCAAGGCTTTACCACCGTAAGAGATGCAGGTGGCGCTAATGGAGGTCTTCGCCGCGCAATCGACACCGGGACCATTGCCGGGCCGCGTTTCTACCCTGCGGCTGCTTTTCTAAGTACGCGTGGTGGCCATGCTGATTTCGCCAACTTTACGGCGCCTGTTGGCCAGTCTTCGAACTTCAGCCGTCTGAATATGGCCCAAGAAGTCGACAGTGTCTCCGAAATGTACAAGTTTGCTCGTAACAACTTCCGGATGGGAGCAACACAACTGAAGTACATGCAATCAGGCGGTGTAGTTTCAGTGTTTGACCCGTGGCAGTTATTGGCAGGATCGACGGCAGAGTTAGAAGCGGCCGTGCAGGTTGCCAACGAATACGAAAGCTACGTCATGGCCCATTCCTACCGCAAGGAAACGATCATGGCGGCACTGAATGCTGGTGTGCGATCAATTGAACACGGGTTCATGTTTGATTGTGAAATATCGGCGCTGATGGAAGAGAAAGGAGCCTACATCACAACCAATCTCACGGCATTTGATCCAAATCTCTTCGATATTCCTGCCATTCGAGATGTCCCAGCCAGCTTACGAAAGGCACAGTCCGCTACGCAGGCTTTCGGCGACTACATAAAAAACATGAATGAGTGCCCAGCTAAAAGAGGGTTTCACACGGATTGCGTAGGTTCTGTAGCAGCTTGCAATATTCAAATTGCCTATGAAAAACATCTCAATAATGAGTTCTTTGGCTCCCACGCCTCTTTGGTCGCAATGACATCTACTGGCGGTGAAATCGCTGCTTTGTCCGGGCCGTTCATGAACCCCTATCCCGAAGGCAAACTGGGTGTGATCGAGGAAGGCGCATATGCGGACATCCTGCTGATCGATGGTAACCCCCTTGAAGACTTCTCGGTTGTTGGCACAGGTGATCAGTGGTTTGGTGCCGATCCGAGACCGGAAAGCCCTAAAACGATCCGGCTGATCATGAAGGACGGTGTGATATACAAAAACACACTGAAATAACCCCGAAACTCGACCGGAGAGTATTCATGTTCTTTTGGTTTCGCTCCATCTTGCTCGCGGGTTTGGTCTGTTACGGTCATTCCGCCATGGCAACGCCAGGAACCGCGCTGGACTGGGTCGATCTTCCAGACCCATCTGTGCAGGTCTATGAAGATCCCTATCGGGACCTCAGCCCCGAACAGTTCGACGACGTCCTTTTCGTTGTGCGGATGCGTGGCAGGCTGCAGCAAGACGCTGGCAGCGCGGAAGAAAGACAGAAATGGCAGGAGCTTCTGACCGAGACCGAGGATGCCTTGGCGGGAGTTGGCGTTGATGTCGACTGGCTGCTCGATCAACGAGAACTTGTGAAAGAACGGCGACGAAAGGCAGGAATGAGCGGAAATCCTCAACTCGATGGTCAAACAATAACAATCGCGGGCTTTGCCATTCCGGGCCCGAGCGATCCAGACGGGCGATCTGTGGCGTATCTAGTGCCAGAACGAGGTATGTGTAGCCACATGCCTCCACCTCCGCCCAACCAGATGATCCGTGTGCGGTTGAATGGAGACTGGACGCCCAGCTATTTCCACGAACCCGTTCGGCTGACGGGCAAGCTGACTATCGATCCCACTGTTCAGAATATGATGGTTGTGGACGGCCTCATGCCCATGAATGCGACATACCAGCTGGATACGGAACGTGTCGAAACTCTGGAAACCGAAGCAGACGGGCTGGAATGGAAGCAGCGCGCCGCTGATCGTATCCGAGCGGCGGGCAGTCGCAAGACCGGCGGGGCACAGGCGTCTGAATGATAAGACTTCTTGTTGTCGCACTGAGTATTGTCTTTGCTGGCGCAGCGTCGGCTCAGGGATTATCCGGGCCATCTTCCGTCGAAGCTGATCTAGAGCCCGGAGATGGGCTAACTGATCCGCAATATCGTACCGATTTTCCGCTCAATATTGCACCGGGTTGGTTTCAGTGGAAAGACCGACTGGCTGAGGGTGGGTTTCGGTTCAACGTGGACTATTTGGCGTTGGGCCAAACCACGAACGCGGATCTGGGGGAGGGCGAAGCCGCCAGCGGAATTGCGCGGTTCTATGGCAGTTGGCAGGCGACTGAACGGGGGTCTCTGACATTCAAGATCGAAGACCGGCACAGTTATACCGATATTGCCCCGCAATTCCTTGGGCTAGATGGTGGAGCCCTTTCGATCACAGGGACAGCCTTCAACGATAATGGTCTACTGCTGACCAACCTGTTCTGGACCCAAAGGGCCGAGAACGGCTCGTGGACGCTGCAAGTCGGGCAGATTGATGTAACAGACTTTGTGGATATCTATGGGTTGGTAAGCCCCTACAGCGGTTTCCAAAACCTGTCTTTCAATACCAACCCTACACTTAACGCGCCCAATCCAGGCCTTGGCATTGCCGGTGGCTTAAAGCTGAGCGAGAACCTCTACGCCGTTGCGAGCATCTCAGACGCAAACGCCGACCCGTCTGATCCAAACTTTGATGTGTTTAGCGATGGCAATCTCTTCAAGTCACTCGAACTCGGCTACACCTCCGGGTTTGACCGCATCTATTTCGACAATATCCACTTGACCCTTTGGCATGCGGATGCAGCCGACGATGGCAGCCGCCCTGAAGACTATGGGGCTGCATTTTCAGCGGCATGGTTTGTTGGCAATAAATGGATGCCATTCTTTCGTGCAGGCGCCTCAAAAGGAACAGCGGCGCTCTACGATCGGTCCATCTCTGCAGGTCTGGGATATTACGGTCGCAATACTGACCTGGCCGGTCTGGGCCTGAACTGGGCCGAGGCAAGAGGCATAGATGGTGACCAGTTCACGCTCGAAGCATTCTACCGTTTTTCAATCTCGCCCGGACTGCAGATCACGCCGTCACTGCAGTTCATTTCTGACCCGCTGCAGGACCCCACTCAGGACAGCATTACGCTGTTCGGCCTAAGAACCCGGATCGTTTTCTAATGTGAGTCGAAAGCAGACGCCAAAAACAACAAAACACTCAGTTTTGTCGATCAAAGGGAGGATCTATCCATGCGTGCCTTGTTTCTGGCATGCACGTTGTCTGTGTGTTCGACTTTGTGTTTCGCGCAGACTTACGACGTTGTCATTCTCTACGGTCGGCTAATGGACCCGGAAACCGGGTTCGATCAGATCGCTAACGTGGGAATAAGCAACGGCTGGATCACTGCAATTAATGACGAAGAAATTAATGGTAGCGAGCCCATCGACGCAACAGGGCACGTTGTTGCCCCCGGGTTTATCGATCTCGAGCAGCACGGGCTGGACCCTTGGGGTATCAAGGTAAACCTTCGTGATGGCGTTACGACTCAAATGGATTTTGAGGTTGGGGCAGCAAACATCGACGAATGGTATAGTGCGCGCGAAGGCGCAACACAGGCAAACTATGGCACGGTCGTTGGGCAAGAATTCGCACGGATGCGGGTTCATGACGGCCTCGTGCTTGAAGGTGGGGATATAGACTTCCGGAACTTCTTCGCACTGCGGGCGCAATCCGTGGAAGATGGCGTCGAGGGGTGGTCTTCTGTTCCAAGCAACCGTGAGCAGATGAACGAAATCACTGCCCAGTTGGATGAGGGACTACGTCTTGGGGCCCTCGGCGTGGGATCGACCATCGGCTACGCCCGCGAAGGTATTACCACCTATGAGATGTTCGAAGCACAGCGGGCTGCGGCGCGTTACGGTAGACTGACTTCCGTCCATCACCGATTTGAACCCAGTGCTTCGACGCCGACAGAAACACAGACGGGTGTAAATGAAATCTTGGTCAATGCGATGGTGCTTGGCGCACCGCTCCACATACACCATGACAATGACTATGGCTGGTGGGAAAATCAGGAAAAGCTCCAGATGGCCCGCAACCAAGGCTATAACGTTTGGTCCAGCTACTACCCTTGGACCGCCGGGTCGGGAAACTACGGCGCATCGATCATCGCCCCTGAAAACTGGGAAGGTTCGATGGGATACAAATACGAAGACACCATCTTTGACCCCCAGCTCGATCGCTTCGTGACAAAAGACGAGTTTTTGAGCTTCGCTGAGAATGAACCGGGACGGACGGCAATTGTTTTTAGTCCGCCAAGGGAGCAATGGCTGAATGATTGGATCACCATCGCAGGCTATGGCATCTCGGGCGACGGTATGGCCGGGCTAGACATCGAGGGCAACTTGATGAGTTGGGATGCCCCTTATGAAGACTATGCTGGGCATCCTCGGTCAGCAGGCAGCCACGCGCTTGTCTTGAGACTGGCGCGCGAAGCGAATGTGCCGCTTATGCTCACACTCACTCAGCTAAGTTACATCCATGCGAAGCGATTGGGTGACACAGGTTTGCGAGCGATGCAGGTGCGTGGGCGAATGCAAGAAGGCATGGTCGCGGACATCACGATTTTTGATCCGGAGACTGTGACCGAAAAGGCGAACTATACTCTCGGTCAGCAAGGTCTTCCGTCAGAAGGCATACCGTACGTGCTCGTTAACGGAATGATTGTTGTTAAGAACAGTGAAGTGCAGCGAGATGTTTATGCCGGACAGCCGATCCGGTTTCCAGTCGAGGAGAGCGGGCGTTTCATTCCGGCCGGTCGCGAGCAGATCATGGGTATTCTCACACCGGATACCGGCACGGCCCGTCCAACGCTTCTCGAAGATATCACGAATAGTGAAGCCAATCTGGCACCTATTGCGCCACCAACTGGCCAGTTTGCATCGGTAGAGCTGACCGAACCCTTTGATTGGTTTACGCCTCGCAACGGTCTAGATGACAGTAGCCTATTCTATTGCGTCGTGCATGCTCGCTTCGAGGATAGCGCAACAGCAAAACGTGATTATGCGAAGGCTATGTTGTCTAAAGCTGGGGGGCAATAAACTCGAGCTAATAGAGAAACGCAGAGCAAACTACCTACCAGAATGCAAAAACGATGCGCAGCGAACACAGTTCCACGGGCGGCACAACAATAGGTGCTAGTCGCATAAGCCCTTGATACATTGCGGAGATGAATTGGTGGGTGATGAGAGACTCGAACTCCCGACATCTTCGGTGTAAACGAAGCGCTCCACCCCAATCCGCACGTGCAACAAGGTGCTGTTTTCCACTACCGCCGCCAACACCCCATTGAAAGATGTCTTGCATTGCCAGTAGGTTAACACTCTCACAGTCGACAAAGCGCTGCAATACTGAAAGTGTGCTCCGCCCCAATCTAAACCCTGTAAATCAGTAAGAGCAGCAGCGCGTTTGCAGCGGAGACGCAGCGGACGCTGCCTGCCGGGGGGGGTATGGGGGCAACTAGTTACACAGTACGGTTAGATACCCTCTCAAAAAAATGTGCCGTCAATTTTCGTTCGGTCCCAAAGCGGGCGCTGGTCTTAAGAAACCCCTGTAGCCGAACCGTTTTTTGGTCGGCTCGCCGTTTCTGTCGGCGTCTCACCGAAGAATTGGCGGTAGGCAACTGATGTGCGGCCTAGGTGGCTAAAACCGGCTTCGCCGATGAGTTTCGAAACGACACCTTTCTCATAAGTGCTTTCCAGCAGAAGTGACCTTAGCCGATGTAGCTGGACGATCGATTGAAACTTGCTTGGGCCAACACCAAGTTGTTTTTCAAAAGCCAAAAAGAGTGACCGCCTCGATACCCCGAGTTCGCGACAAAGCTCTTGAACCGTTAGCTTTGTGCCGGCCGGGTTTTCTGAAAAATACTCTTCGGCCGCCACAACGGTCTTCCATTGACTATGGCCAGCCTTTTCTGCGGTCATTTGTGGTTCAGCACAGTATAGAATTTTACCTGCCAAGTTTTCGAGGTTCTCGAAAATGTCATTCAACGTCCAAGCTTCTGTTGCACACGTGGTAGTTTGTTTGTGGCAAAGATATTTCTCAATACTTCGGGCATAAGCACTCAGAGCGTTGGATCTGGATAGGCGGATCGGTGAGTTAAACGTTGCCCACCCACGCTTCTCGACCTGTAACCACGGGACTTCCAGCATGTAAATCTGAGTACCAGCTTCGGCCACGTAGTCATACTCTGTTGGCTTTTGCCCTTGCCAGCACACAAGAAACGGGCCCTCATACAGGGTTCCCTGAAATCGAACCGGATCACCATTTGGCAGGAACAAACCGTAGAAGATCGTACTGCTATGTTGAACTTCTTGATAACGTAAGCGCGAATAAATTTCTTCGGAGTGAAGGCCAAAACCGTTGTATTGGGCACTTCGCCAATTCAGCTTTGGTCCTTTGGGAGATAACACCAGCGCTTCGTATTGAACGTCATTGTAGTCGGGCAAGTCTTCTACTGAGCGTATTTTTTGGGACAGGAACATAGCGTCTCAATCAACTCATTTTAAGTTCGTCTCAGGCTGCGGCACATTGAAATTCAATTATTCACAATAGTTTGCACTATTCGGATAGCCAGTCCTAAACTCAGGTTACACTATCGATCTCGAACATAGAAAACCTGTCAATGTCCTCGGAGTGCCACATGAAGAAGCTAACACTTTCCCTTGCTGCGCTATTGGTATCCTCAACGTCTCTCTATGCGCAGGCCGCCGATCTGGTCTTTACCAATGCTTCCGTCTTGACCATGAACGACGATGCGCCTACGGCGCAAGCCGTTGCGGTCACGGGTAATCAGATAAGTTACGTTGGCGATGTCGCAGGGGCAGAGGCGCTGATCGGCGATACCACCGAAGTTCTGGACTTGGGCGGGGATACCCTGTTGCCGGGTTTTGTGTCGGGACACGATCACATCGTTGCATCGGGCTGGACGTCACGCGGTGTCAGCCTGTTTGGAATTGAAACGCTTGAAGAGGCCTTGGCTGCAATCAAGGAGTACGCCGATGCAAACCCTGGCGAGGAGTTGATCCTTGGCTATGGGTTCAATCAAGTTTCGTATGGCGGGTGGCCCACGAAAGAAGATCTGGATTCGGTGGTGCCCGATCGTCCGGCCTTTATCCTCGACTTCACAATCCACGACGTTTGGATGAATTCCAAAGCCTTTGAGGCGGGTCAAGTCAGCCCTGACGAAGAGGATCAGGTGCCGGGTGTGATGTTCTGGCAGCGCGACGCCGAAGGCAACCAGACCGGGATTGGCATTGAGTTCCAGTGGGCTGCGGCATTTCGAAATGCAGGAGCGTGGGACCCGGCAGCCGAGATTCCTGCAATCCAGAAAAACCTATACGATCAGGCCGTCAAAACCGGTATAACCGCCGTTCACATACCTCTGATGGCCATGCCAACGGTAACCGACTTGTCGCTTGTGAAGGAAGACGAGAAACTGGTTCTTTCGCACTTGTATGAACTTGAAAAGAATGGAGAGTTGTCGATCCGCACATTTGTCGCGACCGGCTTCAAGGACCCCACCGCCACTGCTGACGACATCGTGGAACATACTCTCGAATTACGCGAGCAGTACGACAGCGACATGCTGCGCATTTGGGGAATTAAGATCCACCCGGAAGGGAACTGGAGTTCAAAAACCGCCTGGATGCTGGACGATTACGCAGACGGGTCTGCGACGCGCGGCGCGGCTGCCATTGAAGGTCCAATGATAACTTCGGTTTACCTGCAGGCCAATCAGAACGGTCTTCCAGTGGGCACTCACGTCGATGGATCACAAACCGTGCGCAACACGGTGGACGCGATCTTGACCGCGCGCGGTGCAGGTTACGATGTGCCGAACAACCTGTTGCACCACTATTTTTGGGTAACTGATCAGGACCATGAAAAAGTTATCGAAAATGAAATCATGGTAAACACGACCCCGCTTTTCCACGTTGATTGGGAAGCACAGGACGTAAACGCGTTGGACCTGTTGGGGCGCGCAAAGGTCGAGGCGATATTTGCCCGTTATTCGTCGCTGATGGCATTGGGGCACAATGTGTCGATTTCTTCGGATGTGCCGTCCGCGCCGATTGATCTGATCGGTCCGCTCCTGAACGTTGAAATTGCGATGACGTTGCAGGACCCGCTGAATCCGGACAGCAAGCCGTTCCCGTTGTCCCGCAAACCGGCCTCACTGGAAGAGTCGTTGAAAGCGGTCACGATCTATCCTGCCGCGCAGCAAGCGATGGAGGACAAGATAGGATCCATCGAAGTGGGCAAGTATGCCGACCTCGTTGTTCTCGATCAGGACATTGCTGCAGTAGAACCGCGTGAAATCTCGAACATCAAGGTGTTAGGCACGCTTATGGATGGGCGGTTCACGCACCGTGACGGTATTTGATTGCTGGGGCGCACAACGCCCTCGGCCGTCTCCTGCAAACTCCGGATAGGAGGTCAAAATTGAAACGACTGGATTGTAGTACAGCTTTTTGTCTGGCTGCAAGTTTTTCAATGGTGACTCATGCTCACGCGGAAGAAGTCGCATTTATCGCCATACTGAGCGTTCCGGCTGAAAACGCACAGGCTTTTGATGCTTTGGCCAGAGACATGGTTGAGGCATCTGCCACCGATGACGGGCTTTTAGTTTATGAATTCGCCCGAGTTGGCGAGACGGTGTACGGCTATGAACGCTATGTGGATGCGGCTGCCCACGCCCGGCACGAAGCGTTGATCGAACCCTTCATTCCGCAGTTAGTTGAGTTGGCGCAGTTCGAGAAAATTGTCACCCTATCGCAGCTTTCGGATGACCATCAGGAACTGTTCCGAAGCATTGGGGCAGAGATTGGTCAACCAATTGCCGCTGCAGCGCAAGGACCATCCAGATGAATCCGCAGTGGCAAAGAAAGTTAAGAAAAAGTCTACAGAATAATCTAAGCGGAACACGGGAGCATATGATGAAAAGTCGACTTTGCACTTGTGCTATCTTCTTCGCTGGGCTGATGAGTGTTCAACCCAATGAAGCTCAGGCTTGTGACGCGGCTTGTCAGGCAGCGCGGAAGGCCGCGAATCCGCTTGCGGACACAAAGGCGCTAATCACCGATAACACAATCGCTTTCAGGACCGGGACTAACGACGACGACAGCTACAATTTTCAGCTACAGCCCGTCTATTCCGTACCGTTGACAGACGCCACATTGGTGCTTCGGGGGATTGTGCCGATTCAAGGTGTCCAACCCGGAGCCGTGTTGCCGCCTGGAATTGTCGACCCCTCGGAAGAAGACGATTTGACCTGGGGCATCGGCGATTCAACTGTACAGGCTTTCTATTCACCTACGCCGGGAGAAAGCGGAATCGCACTGGGCTACGGCCTGCAAGTTTCCCTGCCAACGCACACGAATGACGCCTTGCAAGGCGCAGGTTGGGGAGCTGGCCCTGCCTTTGTCATGTTTGGGCAAACCGGTGATCTGTCGTGGGGTGGCGTCATTGCTCATATGTGGGGCGAGAACGATTTCAACGTGACCATCCTGCAACCCATTCTGAATTACGGTTTGGGAGAGGGCTGGTACATCGGGTACAACAACGTCCTTTCGTACAACTGGAATGCCGCCAGAAATGATGAAGCTTGGGCAATTCCACTGGGTTTGACTGCTGGTAAGACGTCGATCATCAATGAAGCTAAAGGCACCGCGATGGACGTCAGTGTGGGATACTACACTCTAGAGCGCAAACCTGACGGCGGGCCGGATAGACAACTTAAACTGGGTTTGTCGTTCTTTTTTTGAAGGGCGCTTTGGAAGCAGATTTCAAGAGACTGCTTTCAGTGGCTGGGAACAGCAGACACGCGAGAGTGAACGATCCCATGTATAGTAGAACTTGGCCGAGAACTTTGCTCCATCGAAACCATGAGGAATAACTGGGGCTGTGAAATGAGAAGCAACCTGATCGCTCTGATAATTACTGTTTTTGCGTTCGCACACATTCAAGCTGCTCAGGCAGAAGTTGCCCAAGGGCCGCGAGACCCTGCTGCCCAAACGTCTCCTTCAGGGGCAAAGCGTTTTGACATGTCTGAGCGCATACTTGATTTGGCCATTGCCGCAAGTCCCACAGCGCTAGATGAATCTATTCAGGAGCATGGTGCGGTTAGCTGGCGTGATTTGAAGCCAACCCTAAAGTCATTGGAAACTCCATTTGAAACGCTGCCAGATCCGTTGTTGAACGCTATGCGAACG
The DNA here is from genome assembly GCF_900312795.1 of Ruegeria sp. AU67. Taxonomy (NCBI): domain Bacteria; kingdom Pseudomonadati; phylum Pseudomonadota; class Alphaproteobacteria; order Rhodobacterales; family Roseobacteraceae; genus Ruegeria; species Ruegeria sp. AU67. The sequence continues at coordinate 28,487 of NZ_OMPH01000027.1, read as the reverse complement.
CAAGTTCGTTGGCGAACATCCAGTACCAGTGAGCGCTCTGATCCTGATCTAATTCAAGAATATAAGGCGGCCAACGGTGTTCTGGCCGCAAATGATGTCGACGTAGAAAAGCTAATGCTAGAGCGCCGAAAAATCATTGCGCAAAACAACTCAATCGGGCGCGGTCCAAATCTAGAAAAACTAGGTACGACGATCAAGCTACCCGGGTACATAGTACCACTGACAATCGGTGAAGGAATTGTAACCGAATTCCTGTTTGTCCCGGTTGCAGGTTCTTGCGTCCATACACCTTCGCCTCCACCCAACCAGATCATTCATGTTGACTACCCAAAGGGTGTCGAATTTAAATCGATTTTCGATGCGTTTTGGATCGAAGGTGAACTGTCCGATGAACGCATAATCAGCGATGTTACATTCTACGACGGCTTAGCAAATGTGGAATCCATATATAAACTCAACGCGAATTTCGTTGAAACGTTAGCCTTTTGAATTTGAAGTTGCTCATTCGCCAAAAACCAAGGGTTTAAGTCGCTTTTCAGGCGTTTTACCACTGTGGATGACAATGTGCTTGGGACATGCAAAACCGCGTAATAAAGGCTCCCTTTCGAGTTGAGCGCAACCATTGCCTCCAGAGTTAAAAAGCGGCAGCTTTGCCCGCAGAACGGAAGTTCGGCTCAACCTCAGCGAATGTTGGCTTTAACTTTTTTGGCTGAATACTCGCTATCTGTATCTGTGCGGCCTGAACCACTTTGGGAAGCCATTGTATCAAAGAAGACAGATGCCAGCCCGCAGGGGCGAGGCTTACGCCCCGCCTTTTGCTAGGTTGTCCCGCTTCCAAAGAGGTTGCAGGTTGCTGTAGTGGCAAAGTTCGATGAGGTGGTTCAAAGAACGGGCAGCCGATAGAGGGGTAATGTGGTCCACCTCCCACTGACCATATCGCTCCCATGTCATGCCTTCTGTGAACTGGGCCTCTATGTGCCGCGATAGTGTGTCCTTGGAACAGCCAACCGACTTGGACGGTCTTGCGCGACCCATCAGCACTTGTCCCGACCGGTTTAGTACCGACCTAAACATACGGTAAGCGGGATCGGCTGCGCGACACTTCCGATCCCGCTCTATCGTTTTCACCGCATTGCACTGCACGCATTGGCGATTGCTGACGTACCGCTCAGCCATGTGCCCAAACTTACAAGGACGACCCGTCCAGAAACGAGAAAGGCCGCACAGGGCGGCCTCTTCACGAGTTAGGAACGTCTGTTCCGCTGCTATGTCAAACGGCATTAGGCTACTGCCGCCACCTGACGACCCTCCAACCGGGCAAGCAACTCAACCTGTCTCTGGCCTTTCGCATAGACCGGTCCACTGTTGACCTGACCCGACAGCAGCCAGTTCTGCAATAGGTTCCGCATTCTCTGAGATGGCATGTAGAGCGTTACCCGACGCCTTGGTTGGTAATCTCGCCCGGCGTTGTTAAGCCCACCCACACGAATTGCGGATCGGAACAGCCACTGTACTAATTCGGTCAACGCATAGGCATCCGAGAAACTTCGAGCCTCGTGGCTGACGCGCTTCATACCCAAGAAGGTCAACAGTTGTGGGTTGGGGTTTTGGTCATATAGGTACACCGCTTTTGTGCATCCGATATGGTCATTAGTACCGCGTGTGGTGTTGGGCACAAAGCTGACACCGTTTGTGGTCCACTCCTCGTCAAAGGTCTCCGTGTCCTTGTTGTACACTTCTTCCTTCACCGCTCGACCGAACAGCCGTGTATGCTTTGATAGCCTGCCTGCCTTTGGCTTTTGGCCTGTTACTGCCCCATGCCACAGGTCACGTGCACACGTCAGCATAACGGTTTTGAGGTTTACTCCATACAGTTCTCTGTCTTTGAACTTGCGTAGCTTCTGACCAACCGAAGAACATTCACGGTGCGTTTTGATCGTGTTTAGCTGTGCGCAATGTGTCCACTTTTGGTTCCCTAACTCGGGCATGGGTAGAACCGTTAGCGCGTTAGCAACATCTTCTCGCCATGCTGCCTCATCTACTGCATCCAGACGCTCCACCTCCAATGTGAAGCATTCGGGGTGGCCTTTCTGCAGTTTTTGCAGGTACAGCAACAGCACCGATCCTTCCGAAAGGTACGTGTATATCGTTACGGATTTGGGCTTGAGCAAGAGTTCTTTGGGAATGGCGAGGACGAACAGCTTCTCGCTTATGCGATACAGTGCACCCGACTTGGCCTTGTCATAGAGTGATCGGTCAAATGTTTTGTTTCCTTTGTGGTATAGCTCATCCCACAGTGCCGTTGGAACAATACGTCCGTCAGGCTCCTCTTCTGCCAAGCCAAGGCCGAGGTAAGCTGTGTCAAAGTCAACCTTTCGGACTGTCTGGTCCACCTTTAAGGGATCAATGACCTCGTCGATGATGAGGTTGTATCCATCAAGTAGGTGATCGACTTCGATGGTCGGTATGCCGTTGCTATCGATCTTAGTACATCTCGCAATCCCTGTGTCTTGGGTTGCCAGAGTTCCAAGTCGGTAGAAAAGTGCGTGAGTACAAGCGATTGATTTGCCTGCCCGGATCAACTTCTCGCAGTGATCGCTTTTGTTGCTACCTTTGTTAACGGGTTGTGTAAGAATGAAATCGGAGCCTTTTCGGGCATCTTCGATGAACCGTTCCACCTCACTCAGGTAAGGCACAACCGCTATGTACTTCTCCTGCTTTTTGAAGCTGCGGTTGATTTCTGTGGATTTGCCATACCCACAGGGTTTGTCGACAATAGTGATGTGGGGCATTCAAGCCTCCTGTGTTCGGTCCATTGGACCAGTTTGGGGAAAGCGCTCTGGTGGATACCGAGCAAATGGAATTGCCCCGTTGGGGCGACTGGGAGGAAATCCCGGTGAACACGCAATGGATAAACTAGAGGGATCAAAAGCCCTCTTTTTAGTACCTTTGCTTACAGGTCATCGTGATTTAGTGTTTATTTACTTATGCTTACTTACCACTTACTCCACTCGCATTGGAGTAAAGGAAGGCCAGGTCGTCTAAGCGACCCGATCAACAATGACCAAGCGAAACCTGTATGCTCAACTGAGGGAGGGGTTTTGCTCAACTGAGGGAGTGGTAGCGCTTGTTAGTTCACAAGACGGAGGGTTAGCGCCTGTGTGTTCACAAGAAGAAGGGTTAATGCCATTTCCAAATGTGTGCGGGACAGAAAGCCAGCCACGGGACAGCCAAAAGGCTAGGGGAGCAGCGTTGTCGCTTGATAGGGAGTAGGGTGGTCAAATACTGACGCATTGAGAGACTACGACCACCCTGCACAGCATCACGCCGATTTACGCATGTTCGACGGCTGCCAACTTTGCCACGATGTCATCGGTCTGCAGGTGGGTGTAACGCATCAGCATCCGCAAATCCCGATGTCCGCTGATCATTTGGACCTGCGCCAACGATAATCCGCTTTCCACAAAACGCGACACCGCCTCGTGCCGAATATCATGAAATGTAAGGTTATCCACGCCTGCACGTTGTCTGAGGCGTTCAAAGGCCAACCGCACAGAGTTACCTGACAGGGGCAAACAACGGTCGTCACTGCGTGGCAGGTCCATCAAAACGGCAACGGCATTCGGGCTGAGAGGTACTGTACGGGCGCGACCGTTTTTGGTTTGGGGCAAGAGCACTGTCCGACGCTCAAGGTCTACATGCTTCCATTGTATCGACAGCAATTCCCCTCGGCGCATCCCGGTTGCCAAAGCAAGCGTCAGCAATGGCTTCATCAGCGGAGACCGAGCTTGGTTTACCGCTTCCAACAAAGCCTGCCATTCTCCTTGCTGCAATCGTCGCTCGCGTCGGTTGTTGATCTTGGGTCGCCGGACAGGCTTGACCGGGTTCCCATGTGGCAGGTTCTGCCGCCAATCCTCACAGGCGACATCAAGGGCGTGCTGCAACCAACCCAGTTCCCTCACCACAGTCGCCGCCTTCATGGATTTAATGCGCTGGTCTCGATAGTAGACAAAGTCAGCGGATCGCAGCTTGCTGACCTTCCTGCTGGCTAACTGGGAGCATTTACGCAGGAATCCGTTGATTGCATAACTTTCATTGTCCGCGCATCGCTTCTCGCTCGTGATGTTATCTCGGTATTTTCTCAGCACCTCACCAAGTGTCATCTCGGATGCGCTCACACAGTGGGTTGGGGTTAGCAATCCTCTGTCCGCGCTCAACTCCGCCTCACGCGCCCACTTCGCTGCATCAGCACGCCTTAGAAAGGACTTAGATCGGGATTGCCCTTCCTTCCGAACCGTCGCCTGCCACTTCCCGCTAGGCCGTTTTACGATTGTTGCCATGGCCCATATCTCCTGTGTTGGAGACATCTTTTCTGTCTAAGTGCAGCGGAGGCGCAGCGGACACAGTTTCATGCGCAGTACAGCAAAAGGTGCTGGTCGCGTAAGACCTTGATACATTGTGGGGATAAATTGGTGGGTGATGAGAGACTCGAACTCCCGACATCTTCGGTGTAAACGAAGCGCTCTACCAACTGTTTCACAGACGCTCCGCTGTCTGAGCTAATCACCCGTGACGGATTGTGCGTGTTTTCCCAAAGCATCAACTGCGGTTTTCTCAGGTGAACCCTCGTGGTTCGAGTACGACACTTACTGTAACGGAATCAGAGGTCAAGTCGTTACATGTACGGAGAACAACGCTCGCAAGACGACCAACGTGCAATCTACCTTGTCAAAGTCAGTCGCCAATTTTGGGAAAATTTGACACGTCGAGTTGGTCTGGTTTTACTTAGAAGATGTCCATATGACGGTGGGTTTTGAACGACGAGTGCGCAGATTATCTTTTTTCGATGAGGATTATGGCCATGATTTGGAAAGTGTTTGTCGCCTTAGCAATCGGTTTGATTTCTTCTTTGCCAGCAGAGACGCTGGCGCAAAACTTTCGGTCTGGTGCTTCTTTCTGGACGCCCCCAAATTCAACATCTCAGTGTCGCTCATCCTATCAAGGTATCCCGTCATACCAGTTAGCACAGACGCTGACTCGAAGACCCTACCCAAATGACGATGGTGTGAATTTTTCTACTCAATACAGCATGTGGCTTGCTGAAGTAGTTGCTGGACGCAATGTAGAAAAACACAAAGCCAACCTGCTCAAAATTGCTTCCGCTAAGACCTTCACAAAGCCAAATTTAAAAGGCGGTTGGTCTCCCATCTACATTCAGTCAAACCTAATGAAGATGACTGCAATGTTTGTAGTGACGCTCGACAGCAGAGGACAGCTAAGCCCTGTAGAGAGAGAGATTTTGATTGCCTGGGGGGATAAAATGCTTCCGGGACAAAAAGGATCAAAGGGGAACTCATCTGCGGATAGCCGTATGGCATCGGGTGTCGCGATGCTCGCGTGGGGAAGTGTAAAGGGCGACCAGCGCCTTATGAAGACTGGGTATAAAAAGTTCAACAGCGGCTACGACTACGTACTGAAGAGTGTTGGAAACTTAAAGCGACATCCGGGCCACAAGGGTATCCCTGTCTCAAGCCTTTCGCTAGAAAGTGAATATAACGTCGCATTGCAACATGCAGTTGAAGGTGCCGCTGTTCTTCGCAATCTTGGTATTGATGTTGCTGCGAAGTCTGTAAACGGCAACAACCTTCACACCGCGGTTGGTTGGTGGACCGGTGAGATTTCAAGAATGCCGGTAAATGGCGAGTTTACTAAAGCTTGGAGCCACAACTCCCACGTCGGCTGGATACCAATATATATCCGCATGTACGGCAACCAACCGGCTTCACCTAGGCTCAAAGCGTACGGGCGAAGGGTGACCTCGGGCCGCTCTCCGTCCTTTAGGGCAGTTAGTTTGGGTGGAGCGACAGATTGCCTGTGGTGATCCGGAAAACGACACCATTTAGATGTTGAGGCACGTTGCATACCTCAGCTTTTTTGTTGCCTCTAGCTACTTGAAGTGAGCTTACTCCTTGCCCGCAATTGGCACTCAACACGTTTAAAGAATTGGAACCTTATCTAAACTAGGGGTTGGGAACCTCTAATATGAACGAACGCTTCCAAATCGTTGTGTCGTTCCAAGTTGGGCTAGTTTTGGGAACGTTTGGGCCTTGAAAGTTCGCGTAGTCTTGGTTGCCACTACTGTTGTCTGGGCTTCCACGTTTCCAGTTTGTGAACGTTAGGGCTTCTTCGTTGGCCCATCTCCAGCCACCATTGGGCTCGATGGCGTCGTCATCCTGCACCAAACCGATTAATGGTCCGAGTGCAAGGTTTCCGTCGAAAATCCAGTGTCCTTCATCTTCTAAAGTCAGCTGGTAGACAAATTCATTTTCTTCTTGGCTTGTGATCGTGACGATATGCCCACCCAAAACTTCAGCGATCTGTTCTAGAAGCGGGAATTCTGCCCCCCAAGTTCGGATAACGTAGTATTTCGAGTCTCCAAACTCACCCGTAGTTACCAAATCAAAAAACTCCAGCAGCTCTTCAGCAGTTGGGTCTAAGGACAAGAAGTCCTCTAAGTTTTCAGTATCAAAAACTTTGGATTCATCACCTCTTTGGGAATACACAGCAAATAAAGAGAAAGCTGTTGATATCAAAACAACCGCAAGCAAGAGCGGTAGAAAGTACTGGCTACGAACCCACTTTTGGACTTTACGTGTCGCCTTTTCGAAAGCGGGAATGCTGGCCTCGCCGACTTTATAGACTTTCAATGGTTGGTCTAAGTTCTTAACGAAATGCTCGCCGACTTTTGTGAAGCTATATTCCAAGTTTCCTTTCACTTGCTCGATTACGTTCTCAGCCAAACAAATTCCACCGGGCTCAGAAATAGTTTCTAAACGAGATGCTACGTTCACACCGTGGCCGAGTATATCTCCATTGGGTTGCTGCGTGACTTCGCCAATGTTTATGCCAATACGAAACCTGACGCGATCACTTGTCTTAACGGTGGAGTTACTTTGCCCATGTTTCTCTTGGATGAGTATTGCCGCTTGGACTGCACTTGTCGGATTTTCAAAGCTTGCCAAGACACTGTCGCCAGCAGTGTTAGCAATTCGCCCTCCATGCGACTCGATAATCGGGTCCATGATTGAGCGTAGTTCTGCAAGGCGCTCGAGCGTACCAGTTTCGTTTTCTGAAACTAGTTTGGTGAAATTGGCGACATCAGCAGCCAAAATCGTTAATAGACGCCTAGAAGTCTGTTTCACGCCAAACTCACCTAAAATGATACGGCATTAGGTTGTCACATTTTGGAGTCTAATGCTCGAAAAAGTGGGATATGTCTTTGCGCCATCACAGCCAATGGGCGTTCGGGTCGAATGCTAATAACCATTAGCTGTGCATTGTGTTGGCCATTTCAGCACGGGCTTTCCACAGCCGCTAACTGCTACGCCTCATTAACGATCCGATAGACCGATCTCTGAGAAATGCTTAAGCGCTGGGCGATCTCGTGCTTCTTGTAGCCTTGCCCTTGTAGCTGAAGCACTTCAGAAGCCTTCATACGTGCCGTTGGTTTTCTGCCTTTGTATTTGCCCACGGCTTTGGCTTTGGCTATTCCCTCTCGTTGCCGCTCCAGCATCATCTCTCTTTCAAACTGAGAGATAGACCCTAGTACATTAAGTATGAGTTTCCCTGTAGCTGTGGAGGTATCAAGGGACATGTCGAGTACTCTTAGATCGACGCCTCTTTGAGTTAAGTCATCCACGATCTCGCCTAAATGCCTGACTGAACGAGCAAGGCGGTCAAGTTTGGTGACAATGAGGACATCTCCTTCTCTGCAGTAGCTGAGAGCTTCACTGAGCGCCTCTCTACGGGCAACAGAGGAGACTTGTTCCGAGTAGATTTTCTCGCATCCAACTTCCGAGAGTGTCCTCTGTTGGGCTTCCAGTCCTGCTTGTTGTTCCAGTGTAGATGTTCTTGCGTATCCGATGATCATGGTGATGATCTCCTTTAGGTTCTTAGACGTTGAGGCAATTGTTTGCCAAAAGCCGAGACCGACTTCATTGCCACCATTTCCGCCACCCTCAGCAGATGGACACAGAACCTTGGCCTATTGGCTGAGTTTTTAGTTGGAAACTAAGGGGGCAGGGGTTTTGGAAACCGACTTCAAAAAAAAGGGGATTATTGTTCTTATTATTGCTGCTAAACCGTGGAGCCTGGGTGTCTTAAGTGCGTTAGTCAGTCCACTAAATTGAGCGGCTTCCGTGCATTCGCTTAAGGCTCAAGTGCGAATTGCGAATATGTAGCGGCAGAATACTACCAGCTATTTCCCGTAGTCGTTTCACACTTGCGAACCCAGACCGTTTTCGCGTCTCGGCTCACCCTCCTCAAAAAGGCTTCAAATCCGTTTGCAGACTTTGGGTAGAGTTGTCATTTGGTTCGCATCAACAGTAGTCGTCGATGCAATCCTCATAGCTTTCGTCTGAAAGTTTGCAGAATTCCTTCAACGCTCCTTGCAGTGTGAAAAAAGTTCCGATGCTCTTGTGGTAAAAGAGTTGGTCTTTCGTCTGAATCTGGGCGATGGCCCAATCCTTGATCCCTGAAACACAGTGCGAAAGAACTATTAGACCTTCATCGCTCAAGGCGCGTTGCACGACAAGACCACTGTACAAATCGTTTCGAACGAATACTTCACCGAAATTGAGGGATGCGGCGTATTTGTCCAGCGCATCTTCAGTCATTTGAGTGGGGCAAGAGGGAAATTCTGAAGGAACTTTCCATCGAACCTGAACCACCGACGGCGTTAGTGAATCATACTCTTCTCTTGCGGGTTCGGACTCCACCGATTTGTGTTCACCATACAGCCATTCACCTAAGGTGCCACCAATCGGCTCTTTCCGCCTCTCTGCCCAACTCGCAAGGCTTTCTTTGGCGTTTCGGGCTTCTTCTTTTGAAACGGTACGCATCCACGAGACATCCGGAAAATCCGTGTGTGTCTGGACATTTGATGGGTCTTGAAAGAACGCATCAAAGGACCCGTAAACAAACTCGATCCTTGCCGCAGTAATCGGGTTCATTAGAAGATTCTCGAGCTTTGTCACCCATCGAAGGTTTTCTGGTCGATTGTTTGCACGGTTGGTATCGATGTGATCTACAACATGCTGTTCTGATGGTGGTTGGCCGTGGAACGCACTACAGATAATCCGGTGAATAGGAACGCTCGATAAGTACATATAACCCGTTTTTAAGTTTTGCCGTCCGAAAGTCCATTTGTGGTCAAGCGGGCGTAGCCTTTTTGGGTTTGCTTGGCTTCGAAAAACAGCGCCGTTGTCGCGGACGCGGTACTCTTCGTCTCGATAGGTTACGGAGGTTTCCACCACGAATTCTTCAACTGTGGGCGTGTTCCCGGTTTGGTTTGTGTCTCCGCTCATGGCTCAAATCCCGAAGTCGAAGTCAACAATTTCTCGTCCCAATTGGTTTTTTTCATCTTCTTGCCCGAGCCTATACGCAATCCACTTTGCAAATTCTTTGGGGTACCATTCAGGGCGTCGATATTGGGGGGGCAAGACCGTCAAACAGACGATGTTTGCATCGGTGGCTTGTATTGATCGTTCATTTGCCAGTGAACGAGCAACATAGCGCATAGCTTGCATAAGTGCTGCGGCTCGCTCGCTGTTACTTAAGTCAGTAAGCTCCATTGCGGAAATCAAATGCGATGCAAGGAGGCGAGCGTCTTCAACCGCCTTTTCGGCTTTCTTTAAGAATTTTTTTGGGTCCGATGTTTTCAGAAACTCTTCCCCAGAGTAACCCGCCTGATGAACGTCGTTTTGGAGGTCGTTGTCAGGCATGATCAAGTCCATCCGAAGCTGCTCCATCCTCTCGACAGCCCAATCAAAGTCTTCATCGGTCCAGCTCGAAGGCAACTCCGCTAGTTTTTTGATTTCCTCTAGCCGCTCTGACGCGTTTGCATGCTGCCAAGCGCCCAACGAGGCATCTACAAAACACCTGTGGGCAATTTTCTTGAGTGCTTCTTTCTTTCTGTGTCGAGCCTGTTTTTCGGCATTGCTAAGTGGTGGCATAACCTTACTCCAGTAACCAAAACGTAAAGTAACGTAACTTTTTGAATTAGTGTGAGTCAATATCCTTCAGCAAAATTCTTCTAACCATCTGAAAGGTTGTAGTAATAACGGAAATTGAACGCTAAATAACTCAACGCAAACGCTATTGAAAATGGTTTTCTAGACTGAGGTGGGCCCAGCGATGGGCGTAACCTCGAACCATGAGCTAATCGTTTCCGAGGATGAAATTGATATCAGCTTCTGGAGAGGTATTTACTAACAGTTATCTCATAAAGTATTGTATATTAACCGGAATTTCTTTTGCCTCACTGCTTCTTTGTGGCAAGGTTTTGTGCGTCATTTGGAGCCGAGGAAGTCACGATTCAGGAGATTCACAGTTAACATCGCAAAAGAGGCCCATTTAGGTAGGATAATGTTCTTCAATGGTTACGTGTTCCCTCGGCGTCAATGATTGCAACACTTGGCTCTCTCCCCGCAGAACATGAGTTGGAATGTCTCATTCCTATAGCCAATTAAGAAATAGGTTACACTTTGTGGCTTACGAAGAATGTTGAGAAGATGATCTGAGCAGTTGCTTCTATCGAGTGATCATGAACTTTCTCTGAGTGATGCAGAGGAAATCCATTTAGGCAGATGCACCTAGGCTACAGATCCTCGGCTTACTCATGGTTTACGGCTTTGAATGTGATCCAAGTAGCTGCTTCAATTCTGTATTCTCTACTAACACTATGCCAAGCGTTGGGTGTCACTACGTGACCAACTAGGTGGCGTTTTTGGAGAAGTCCTGTGAACTCTCTAAGCATAACCTCATACTACTAAAGTATGCGGAGGGCGGATTAGCTTCAAATTGACAATCATCCAGTTGGATCGAGTTGACGGCAGTGTTAACGATCTTGTCGATCCGCTCAAAGTCCTCTTTTGTCGGTGTGCGGCACTGCCAACGGTCGGCCTTGAGGGACAATCTTGCAGACCGGTCAGGGTCGGTCTCGGAGCAATCCTCAGCTTCCATACGGAGCAAGTCGATATGTTTCTGTTGAGAACCCAATGGTTTGTTCCTTCGTTCCTCAAGATATTGCCTACGCTTTAGTGTCATGGGGGCTGGCTGCGATCTATTGTGGTCGATCTCCACCAGTTCCAGTTCCTCACCATAAAGGACACGTCTGATATAGGTTTTAATGGAGACCCCAAATTGCTGTTGAGTAAATGCATTTGCAGCTTTGGCAAAATTCATTCGACTATCAAGCCGTGGCTCTGCCTTAAGCTTTAGTGGGTCACACAGAATGTTTCTGAGTCCAGCATCAACATCAACGAATGAGAGGATGTGCTTCATGATCCCATATCGTTCGAGTGGTGGAGCAGAATAGATCATCTCTGCAAGGTCTTTGGCGCGAGCATAGTGTCGTTCATTCCGGAGAGCATTCTCGGATTTGCGGTTACCCCTTGAGGTGTTGTGCGTGGCCGCTTTTTGGCAAACTCTAGAGCAGAATTTTTGGTTAGACCTCTTTGGTTCAAATTTGTGGTTGCATTGCGGGCATGACTTCAGGTCCACCAAAGTGGTTGGTAAAGTGGTCATCAAGATGTCCTTTGGTTAGGTTGGTGCTGGGCGCGAAAACGCCTTTCGCTGTGTTTTGGCTTCAGGAGCCGTCCGCTTAGACGTCACCGTTGAAGATGTTTTCCTCAGCTTTAGGACCTCTGCTACTGTCGTCTCCATAGAGCCGCTAAGAGGGACGTTGAGGGGTTGAAACGGTTCCGTAAGGGTGCAGTTGGAGACCCCAACGCTTCCTTAACGGTACAATTATGGGGCGCTTTAGTAAGAGCCGAGATTATCTCTTGAGCAGCAGCAACTAAATGGTTCCCCGAAGTGTCTTCTAGTGACGGTGTCAGTTAGTGTCCGATGGCCATTTCTATTACTGATGGTTGCGTTTCAAATGTTGCATTACCTATCGAGCGCTGAACTGTGAAACTTGGAAACACTAGACTAATCTATGTTCAGCCTAATCTGACTGGTCCAGTTTGATTGTTAGTGCGCCATTGGCCTCTTATCTATCGGGATGATGGTTTCGGGCGTTGGCGCACCTTGGTCGAAGTTGCTTTGACTCCGTAACGGCATGGTTGGAGCGACAATAAGCGCTGGGCGTTGGCCTACACTAGCTTCAAACGCCCATCCTGAGGCAGGGCTTCCTTAACGGTGCAGTGAGATGTCTCCTACCTTGGATCAGTCCAAGGAAGCCGATCCCTTGAGTCTCCCTCCAAGCTCCTTGTTTAGAACCTCGAAGGTGTTCCTTGTGATCCCTTGTAGATCGGCTCTTTTTGCGTAAACGCTAATGCCGATGTCGTCTTTGTTAGAGTGACCCACAACGAGATTTCTTGCTTCTCGTGAAACTCCTGCGTTAACAAGAACAGAAACTACAGTCCTCCTAAAAGAGTGCATATCCCAGTTGGAATTGTCGCCATCTAGGTTCTTTCGCGCTTTTTCTAGCGCTTTCCCCAAATAATGGCTGGGGTGCCTATCGTAGCCACCCAAAGCAATACGAGGAAACAACCTACCGATATTCTCTGGACAACTTGGCTCTACTATTTTTGCCCTTTTGATAGCTTCCCGTAGAAGTCGACAATCCTCTGCGCCAACGATCATTACATCCCTTATTCCGGCTTCTGTCTTGCTCTGAGGGATGTTGATTTTGATATGATTTCCTCTGTCGTCAATGTCCTTTAAGTACCTCGAACAGATTTCATTGAGTCTGCATCCAGTAACCCAAAGCAGTCTTACTGTGACGTACATTTCGAATTGGTATTTGAGGCAATTGTTGTCAGCTATGTATTGCAGCAGCTTTTGAGCTTCTTCTCTGGTTACTGGCCTTAGTTTCTTGACTCGTGGGTCTACCTTCTTCTTTTGGCCAGCCATACGTCTCAGGAGAGAGCTAAACGGGTTCCGCATTTCGGGATCAACCAAACCCCAGTGATCTAAAACACGCCAATAAGAAGCTAAGCAGGATTGGCATGATTGAAGAGAGCGGCCCGAGAGTAGTTGCCCAGTTCGCTCTGAGGGTTTGGCTTTGAGGTGCTCAATGAAACCCAGTGCTATAGAGCGGTTAATGTCCGCGACCTGTATGTTTCCGGAGTACGCCTCAAAGGTCCTAAGGTGTTGGCGGTATCTAACCTTTGTGCTGCTATTTATCCCGTCCGATTCAGCTAACCACCTGTCACCGGTTTCTCTCACAGTATACCCCTGCTTCGTATTATTGGGGCGAAATGATTGAGACGGTGTTTGTCCTTTGGTGATAGCTTCAAGGATTTCCTCAAGGGCTTTAGGTCGACGTTTCAAGGCTTCGGCTAGGTTCTGAGTTCCTAACCCTCGGACGATCTCTTTTTTGCCAACAATGTCTTGGTATTCAGCCGGTACAGCTACCCTAAGAGCGTATCCTTTGCCTCTGAGGAACAATCCTCTAGGTAATCCAACACGGTTTTTAGGTTTCGATTCCCGTACGTTCATCCTCAAATAGTCTCCAAGTTCTCGTTACAAGGACCTGATTAAACCATTGAAAGTATTGGGAATGGTGGGTGATGAGAGACTCGAACTCCCGACATCTTCGGTGTAAACGAAGCGCTCTACCAACTGAGCTAATCACCCGTGACGGTGCATTTAGCTAAGCCTGCGCCCGGGTGCAAGAGGGTCTGGCAGAATTTCTTTCCCAGAATCTGATTTGTTAGCCACTGACAATCCAATCGGGCGGGAAATTCGCCGTGCCTCGTGTTGCGGGGTCGTTTCTATTGTGAGGGGCCTGTCGTTTTGCGTTCTACGTCGTGGGTGATTGCAAAGGCGCTTGCGTGTCACCTGCCGCCTCAGATATCCCCAAAGGAACTGCAACTTTCCAGGTGGGAGAAAACCGATCCTGTCCCACGCGCGCCGAGTTCTGATTGCGGCCCTAGTTCTGGGCGTTTTGACGCTGGCCCCGCTTCGCGTGGGGGCCGAGGGGATTTTGGTTTTTGCTGCGGCCAGCCTCAAAACCGCGCTTGATGAAGTGGCATCTGAATTTGAGCAGGAAACTGGGCAGGCCATAACTGTATCCTACGCGGCATCGTCCGTTCTTGCGCGCCAGATTCAGTTGGGTGCCCCGGTAGATCTGTTTATTTCCGCCAACGTGGATTGGATGAATGTGCTGCAAGATCAGGGCCTGATTGACCCTACTACTCGTGTAGATTTGCTGGGCAATGGCCTGGTTCTGGTCGCTGGGAGCGAAGGGGCTGACATTGGCGAAATGCGGCCCGGGGTCGCTTTGGCCTCCGGACTGGACGGTGGATATCTGGCTATGGCGCTGGTTGATGCCGTGCCGGCTGGGATCTACGGAAAGGCGGCGTTGGAAAGCTTAGGGTTGTGGCAGGGTGTTCAGGCTCAGGTCGCGCAATCGGACAATGTGCGCGCAGCCCTTGCACTGGTTGCCACGGGTGCGGCCCCGATGGGGATCGTCTACCGATCCGATGCGCAGGTCGAGGGACGGGTTCGTGTTATCGCCGAGTTTTCGCCCGACCTGCATCCGCCCATCATCTACCCGGCGGCTCTGACGGCTGCCGGTGCTGAATCCGCGCGGGTGTTTCTGAACCACCTGCAATCTCAGGCGGTGCGGGCTGTGTTTGAAAAGCAGGGTTTCACCCTGCCGAACGGATAGCGGTATGGGGTGGTTGGGACCTGCAGAGCTTGAGGCGCTGAAGTTGTCGCTAAGTGTGTCGTTTTGGGCAACACTGGTGACATTGCCGTTGGGCATATTCGTTGCCTACGCGCTGGCACGTTGGCGGTTTCCGGGTCGGCAGGTCTTGAATGGGCTGGTGCATTTGCCGTTGATCCTGCCGCCGGTGGTGACCGGCTACCTGCTTCTTTTGACTTTTGGAATTCAGGGGCCGCTGGGCAAGTTGCTGGCAGAGATCGGAATTGTCGTGGCGTTTCGTTGGACTGGCGCCGCCCTTGCCGCGGGTATAATGGCATTTCCGCTGATGGTGCGGGCCATACGCCTGTCGATCGAAGCTGTGGATCCCAAACTGGAACAGGCCGGAGCCACACTGGGTGCATCACGCCTGTTTGTGTTTGCTACGGTGACCCTTCCGATGATCCTGCCCGGCGTTATAGCCGGGGCAATACTGGCTTTTGCCAAAGCGATGGGAGAGTTCGGGGCAACGATTACCTTTGTGTCGAATATCCCGGGTCAGACGCAAACCCTGCCGTCAGCGGTCTATGCCTTCCTGCAAGTTCCGGGCGGCGAAGCCGCGGCCACCCGTTTAGTGGTCATCTCGATCGTGGTTGCTATGAGCGCGCTGTTGTTGTCCGAGTTCATTGGGCGACGCGTTGCAGCGCGAGTGGCCGGATCATGAGCCTGTCCGTTCGTTTGCAGCACGATTTGCCTGACCTCAAGCTGGATCTGAGTTTTGATGCCCCACCCGGTGTGACGGTTCTGTTTGGGCGGTCCGGATCTGGAAAGACAACCATCGTAAATGCCGTCGCCGGTTTGGTGAAACCCATGGCCGGTCGGGTTGCTGTAGACGGGTGGGAGCTGTTTGACACCGCGCAAGGCCTCTGGTTGCCACCGCACAAAAGACGGCTGGGTTACATCTTTCAGGAAGGTCGTCTTTTTCCACATCTCACTGTGCGCCAGAACCTGTTCTACGGAAAATGGTTCGCGCCCAAGGGTGCGCGCCGCGAAAGCCCGGACAAAGTGATCGAAATGCTGGGGATCGGGCACCTGTTGAACCGGCGGCCTTCAGGGTTGTCCGGCGGGGAAAAGCAGCGCGTTGCCATTGGCCGCGCTCTTCTGGCCAGTCCACGGTTGATCCTTGCGGATGAGCCTCTGGCCGCATTGGACGACGCGCGAAAGGCTGAGATATTGCCGTATTTTGAACGGCTGCGGGATGAGGTTTCGGTGCCGATTTTGTATGTCACACACTCGGCCGCGGAAGTTGCGCGTTTGGCGACATCGGTTGTCGCGTTGCAAGAGGGCAAGGTCGTACGGCATGGCCCGGCCTCCGATGTACTGGCCGATCCGTCGGTCGCACCGGCGGGTGTGCGGGCTGTCGGTGCAGTGTTGCAGGTTCGGGTCGTCAAACATCATTCGGACGGGCTGACCGAGTTGGACGCAGGCGGGTCGTCTTTGTTTCTGCCCCGGATACCCCTGCAAATTGCGGAAGAACTGCGAATCCGCATTCCCGCGCAAGAGGTTATTCTGTCCAGCAAATGCCCCGAGGGTCTTTCGGCCTTAAATGTTCTGGAAGGTACGGTCGACACGATCCGCGCAGGCGAAGGGCCGGGTGCAATTGTGTCCGTAAGAACACCCGCGGGTTCTGTTTTGGCCCGGGTTACTCGCCGTTCCGTCGAAGCGTTGGGATTGGAACCGGGCAAACCCTGTTTTGCGGTCATCAAAACGGTCGCACTGGCACCGCAAGACGTGGGTGGGCACTTGCGCGGGGTCTAAGCCAGCGCGCGGGCTTCGAATTCTCGCAGGATCAGGCGGGCTGCTCGGCCGAATCCTAGCCCATTCGGCATGGCTGTGTCCTGGAAAATGGCGGCGAGCTCCTGCAATGCGTCCGAGGACAGAGTGTACAGGGATTCTTCGCCGAGATAGAGGCTTTCAGCCAGTGCGCCCTCGGCTGTCAGTATTTCGTGGCTATCCAGCAGGATGTGAAAATACTCGACCGGGTCATCCGAGGTGTCAATCGCGATACCTGGCCAGGAACAAAGGTGCTTGGCCGCAACCAGCGCGTCGGGCGCGCCGAACAAAAGCTCGACCTTTGGTCCGCTGACCAGAATGCGGTGTTGCTGTGATACCAGCAGATCGCGTTCGGGCCGTCCTGCGCCAAGGCTGCCAGCTTTGATCCGAACCGGGCGCATGGCCGGATTGTCTCGCAATCGGTCCGGCGATAAGGCGCTGCTTTCCACCCACCGGATCGGTTGCAGCCCGCGATCTACGGTCATCACATTGTCGCCAACGCTCAGGGTTTCTATCTTTTGATTGCCTTTTTCAGCCAGGATCAAGGTGCCTGCAGTAAAGCACACGCCTTCAAGGGTGATGGTGATCTCTTGGGTCAGGTCATATGGTTGGAATAAAAAGTCCAATCCGGTGACCTGTACCGTGAAGGTATCAGTGACCGTAGTCCCGAACGGGATATCGTCAAAATCGCTTTGATTGACCGTGTAGGTCCATTCGCCGGTATTTGGGTTAATGGAGGCCACGCCCAGTGATGGCTGATCAGAGATCGACCAGGATTGCGTCCGAGGAAAGCCGGTTAAGCCAAGATCGCCACTGGCCTGATTAGGGGGATCTCCGGTTACAAAGCCAGTTGTTGTCCCTACGATCGATACCATTTCAAGACCCCTCCATTTTCAGGACCTCACGAAATTCTTTCTTCCGGTAAAGCTTCATGTGTACGTCCCCCGCGTCGTCGCGGGTCCACTCCACGATGCGATTTCGGGTCAGGTCGCTGTCCATCCGATTGGTTCGAACCCGAGGGTGGGGGATTTCTTTTTTCAGTATTTCGACGATCTGGTTGGTTTGTCCAAACGGGGCCACAAGGTCGACGATCCAGAAGGACGTGCCGCTGGCAAAGTCCGTATCTTTCAGCGGTTTTTCCTGAATGGCGTACCGACGCTCGGCTTCGGGGCTGAGGCCGGCGAAGGTCACAAACCCGCGTGGGAAACCGTTCTGCCGGAAAATGTGGTACTGGTTCAGCCGAAAAGGCGTTTCAAAGGCATAGAGCACCTGCCCGAGGGTGCGTGGCCTGTGTGTATTGGTCAGCGATGCAAGATAGAACATGGCGCCGAAATCTGCGTATTTTTCGGACGGGATATCAAACCAGTCATTTGGAAACGCTTTGCTCAAAACAAACCCCAGCCAATATATGCCTTGATCCTAATTGCTTATAATCAAAAATGATACTGATTTGCCTGTATGTGCTGTGTCGGGGTCCTGTCGGCCGAATTCCCGAAAATGGTGCCGCTTTACTCGGACCACGTGTCCGGTATGATCTTGAAAAAGTGTTTCGAAACAGGAATTGCCATTATGCGAGTTTTGAAAATAGCGGCCCTGGCAACATTTGCGGTGTCGCCTTTATTTGCACAGGGAATTGGGATCGGAATCGGCGCTTACCCGGGTTTTAAAACCACAGTCACTCCTATGAACAACGGTGTTTACGAGGTCGCCGTCAGTGGGTCTTCGGCCCCGGTCGCGTATTGGTGCGGGATAGGCGACTTTGCTATTCGCAGCCTGAGAACAAAAGCAACCCAGCGTATCTATATAGTTCGGGCCTACGAAAAAGGCGTGCGCACGGTGCAGTTTTCACTCACCCCACCCGATGGTGTCGATACCACGCCGGGATATTCGATTACCGTAAAACGTGTGGGTGAGAACATGTCGGCGGGGTCCGCGCAGGGCTATTGCTTTGACAACTTCCTGGATTTTGGGTTCCGCTAATCTATCAGGCCCATTTTGCCATTGGAGGAAGGCTCATCAACACCGCATCCGGGTCATGGCCGGTTTCCAGCCCGAATTTTGTGCCCCGGTCGTAGACGAGGTTGTATTCGGCATAAAGGCCCCGATGCACCAGTTGCGTGTCTTTGGCCGCTTCGTCAAAACCCTGGATGCGGCGCTTTTCCACCAATGGCAGGAAAGCCGGCAGGAACGCGCGACCGATATCCTGGGTCAGCGCGAAATCTGCGGCCCAGTCTCCGGTACAATAATCATCCATGAATATCCCGCCTACGCCTCGCGCGCGCTTGCGGTGGGGGAGATAGAAATACTCATCAGCCCAGTCTTTCAGGCGGGGGTAATGGCTGGGACCATGCGGATCCAGATGCGCCTTTTGGGTGGCATGAAAATGCGCTGTGTCCTCATCGTATTCGATGCAGGGATTCAGGTCCGAACCGCCGCCGAACCACCATGCGTGCGGCGTCCAGAACATGCGGGTGTTCATATGAACGGCCGGTACATGCGGGTTTTGCATATGCGCGACCAGAGAGATTCCCGACGCCCAGAAACGCGGATCTTCGGTCATCCCCGGTATCCCCTTACGCGCCGCCATGGCCTGTTGCGCTCGCGCACCCAAAGTGCCGTATACGGTCGAGACATTGACGCCGACCTTTTCAAAGACCCGCCCGCCACGCATCACGGACATTAACCCGCCGCCCGCATCGCTGCCGTCTTCGGAATGGCGTTTGGTTTCCTTGACCTCAAACCGGCCAGGTGCTGCGTCTTCAAAAGGGCCAGAGCTGTGGGTGTCTTCAAGTGCCTCAAACGCGGCGACAATTTCATCGCGCAATTGGCGGAACCACGCGGCGGCGGTTGATTTTTCGGTATCGAACATACGGATTAATGAGCCGGGGCTGCGACGGGGTCCAGCAAGGTGCGGCCGCCATCAATTGTCAGAATTTGTCCGGTGATGAAGCCGGCCGCGTCCGAGGCCAGGAACTGTGCCGTTTCGGTCAGTTCGTTCGGGGCTGCGATTCGGGCCAAGGGCGTATGTCTCTCGATATCGTTGCGAAAATCCCGATTTTCCTTGAGCGTGGACTGCAGCGAGGCGCTCATGACCGATCCCAGCGCGATGGAATTGACGCGGATCCGTTTCGGGGCCAGTGCAACGGCCAGCGAACGTGTCATCTGATCCAACGCGGCGGTGGATACGGAATAGGCCATCAGATCGGGGTGGGTGCGCCGCGCGGCGATTGAAGACAGGTTGATGATCGACCCGGCGGGGCCTTTGTCAGTGTCACCTGCTTGTTTTATCATGCGTTTGGCGACCGCTTGGCTTAGACGCAGCGAGGGCATCAGGTTCTGATTGAGCAGCATGCGCACGGAATCGTCGTCCGCGTCCAGCGGATCGGACGGGATCACCTGCCGCGCGCCATTGATCAGGATGTCTACCTGATCAAACGCATCAAGCGTGGCAGACAGCAGGTTTGCGATGGTCAGCTTTTCCCGCAGGTCGCCAGCGAAAAACCGGATGTTGCTGTCATCGGCCTGTTCGCCAAGCTCATCGGACAGCCGTTTTTCGTCCATGTCGGCGAACATGACATTGGCCCCGGCATCCGCAAAGTGGCGCCCGATGGCCAGTCCGACACCATTGGCGCTGCCTGTGACAATGGCGGTCTTGCCGGCTATGGAAAAGGACATGCGTTGTCTCCTGATTTGCGGCAGAGGTTAACCGGGATCACCGTCGAGGGCGAGAGGCGTGAAACACCTTGAACCGATTGTCGCCGGACACCTCTTGAACCTGTACGAAATTCTCGGCCAGCGTGACCTCGTAGGGCAGGTGGCGATTTGCGACCATCCACAGATTGCCGCTCCGGGTCAGGTTTCGAGCTGCGGATTTGATAAAGCCCTGACCCAGGTCAGGGTCGGCGGCGCGCGATGTGTGGAACGGAGGGTTCATGATCACCGTGTCCAACGGTTCCGGCGCGTTCCAAGTGACGGCGTCGGCCCAGTGGAACTGCGCGCAGGTCTTGGCCAAATTGAAGCGTGCGCAGGTAAGGGCGATCTGGTCAGCCTCGACCAGATGTAACGCGCGCGGATTGGCGGCCTTTAGCACACCGGCTGCGAGATACCCCCAGCCAGCGCCCAAATCAGCGATCCTTGCACCCAGCTTTTCGGGTAATGCGCCCAGCAGCAGGGCCGAGGCAGGGTCAATCCCATCAGCCGAGAACACACCGGGCGCGGTCTGAAAGCCATCGACTGTCTGATTGTTCGGGGCGGCCCAGTCGGCAAAAGCCTCGGGTGCGGATTGGAACCAGAAGATCTTGCCATGCGCCTTGGCGATGGGCCCTTCGACGTCAACGCGTTTGCGGATGTCTTTCAGCAGGCTATCGACGCCGTCGGTTTTGGCACCGTCTATGACAATCAGTCCGCTGGCCCGCTGACAGGCCTGATGCACCATGCTGCGCGCCAACGCCTTGGCGCGGGGCATGATCACGATGGCATCCTGACAAGGGTCGTGGGCTTCCGGGACGGCGGCAAAGCCCTGTCCGGCAAAGTGGTCGTGAAACGGTTTGAATGGCTGCACAACCTGCGTTTCACGCGGCAGGGCCGACAGATCGCTGTCGGATGTCGGTCCAAGCACGCTGAGTGGTTGCGACAGCTCAAGGCCGCTTTGCAGGGCAAGATCAAGACGAGGGGACATCGGCAAATATGAGAGAGAAGGCTAAGGTGGCCTTACTCTTCCCGTTCCATTGTGCATTGCAGGGGGTGCTGGTGCCTGCGGGCAAAGTCCATGACCTGGCCCACTTTGGTTTCGGCGATCTCATGGCTGAACACGCCAACCACGGCGACGCCTTTCTTGTGGACGATCAACATGATTTCAAACGCCTCGGCATGGGTCATGCCAAAGAAACGCTCCAGCACATGCACCACGAATTCCATCGGCGTGTAGTCGTCGTTCAGCAGCAGTACTTTGTACAACGGCGGGCGCTTGGTCTTAGGGCGCGTCTGCACCAACAGCGACGGATCATCGTCGTTGTCCGGTTGGTCAGACATCATCCATTTGTGTTCAGTCATTGCGCCTTTGTCCGATTCAGGCTTCGGTTTGTCTGATCGGTTATATAACGTGCATGGGGCCAGAGAAAAGAGCCAGCAGGACGTAATCGAAATGGAAAAAGCGCTGACCACAATTGGGTTCGACGCCGACGACACACTTTGGCACAACGAGCGGTTTTTCAAACTGACGCAGACGCATTTCACGGAATTGCTGGCCGATCACGCTGATCGCGATCACCTGTTGGATCGGCTGCTTGCTGCGGAAAAACGTAATATCCGGCACTACGGCTACGGAATCAAAGGCTTCACCCTGTCGATGATCGAAACCGCAATCGAAGTGACCGACGACCGTGTTCCAGCCTCGGTTATCCGCCAGTTGGTCGAAGCGGGGCAGGACATGCTAGCCCACCCGATCGAGCTTTTGCCCCACGCGCGAGAGGCCATCGAAGCGGTGACTGATACGCATAAGGTGATTCTGATCACCAAGGGCGACCTGATCGATCAAGAGAGAAAGCTGGCGCAATCCGGTCTGGGAGAGTTGTTCGACGAGGTCGAAATCGTGTCCGAAAAGTCAGCACAAACCTACCGCGGTATCTTTGCGCGGCATGGTGACGGACCCGAATCTGCAATGATGGTAGGCAATTCGATGCGGTCCGATGTCGTCGCCCCAATTCAGGCCGGATGTTGGGGCGTCTATGTGCCCCATCGGTTGGTCTGGGAGATTGAGAAGGCCGAAACCCCTGCGGGCAATCCGCGCTATCGCGAGATGCGGGATTTGGGCGAACTTGCTGATCTGGTTCAGCGCCTAAGTTGATGTTGCCAATTGGTCTCAGTTTTCAAAAAACGAGGTGGGAATTACGTTAAGGGGTTCAATTTGCGTGGATGTGGTAGGTTGCGGGCTGCGCGCGTCTACATGTAGTGCCGGTTCGGACGCTTAACAAAACAGCGAATTTGCACGCTTTCGGTTTATTTCATTGGGTCTCTGTGTTAGCCTTGTAGGCAATAAAAATAATTAACGCTGACCGGGAAAACCCGGCGGCCTGAGGTAGACAGAGGCAAAGATCGTGCAGGTTCGGCGGACAGTTCCGGCCCGGATGGGCTTATTTCTTATAGCATTCTTGTGGCTGCTCTCCTTCGCGCCGTTGCAGGGATTTGCGGCACCATATGCGGCGATGGTCATCGACGCCCGGACAGGCGAGGTTCTGCATTCGCGCAATGCTGACACCCGACTGCATCCGGCCTCTCTGACCAAGATGATGACACTCTACATTGCGTTCGAGGCGGTGCGGAATGGTGAGATCACCTTGGACACGCCCGTTCGGATTACAAAAAAGGCCTCTTCTGAACCCCCCTCGAAACTGGGCCTTCGCACCGGGCAAACCATTGCGTTCCGATATCTGATCAGGGCGGCTGCCGTGAAGTCCGCCAATGATGCGGCCACGGCGATTGGCATCGCGATCAGTGGATCCGAAGCAGCATTCGCCCGTCGCATGACGCGCACGGCCAAGGCCATGGGTATGAGCCGCACAACGTTCAAGAACGCACATGGCCTGACGGAATCAGGTCACTTGTCGACCGCGCGGGATATGACCACGTTGGGTCGCCACCTGCTTTATGATTACCCGCAGTATTACAACCTGTTTTCGCGCCAATCCACGCATGCCGGGATCAAGACGGTTCCAAACACTAACCGTCGTCTGTTGGCAGCTTACAAAGGTGCGGATGGAATCAAGACCGGATACACGCGGGCCGCTGGTTTTAACCTGGTTGCATCGGCCAAACGCAAGGACGAACGCATCATCGCGACTGTCTTTGGCGGTAAATCCGGCGCGTCGCGGAATGCAAAAGTCGCTGAGTTGCTGGATATGGGATTCCGCCGCGCCCCCTCGCGTGCCCCGATCCGCAAGCCGGCGCGCCCCACCTATGCCGGAAACGCAGGATTGGGTGCGACAGTCGCGGCCCTGACTATCGCGCCAAAATCCAGTCTGCGCCCCGTTCTGCGCCCTGGACCGGGTGCCGCAGTTCAGGTTGCTGGCACTGTGGCTGAGACGGCTGCCAAAAACGGTACGCGCATAAAAGACGGGATCGCTGCGGCGATTGCAGCTGCCGACATTCAGCCCTCTGGTGACGGTGGCGCACCCCGTCCCGCTGCGCGCCCGGCTGACCTGGTTCTGGCCTCGACCGATCCAGCAGCGCAGCCCGAACCCGAGCAAGAGATCGTTACCCGACTGTCCACATCGGGCGGACGGCTATGGGGCGTGAACGTTGGCCGCTATACCACCCGATATGAGGCGGAAAAGATTTTGCTGAAAACGGCCCTGTCGGAAATGACCACTCTGGAAGGCACGCTGCGCAAGGTGAACCAAAGCTCGCGCGGCTTCGACGCGACATTCCAAGGCATGACCCGCGAACAGGCCGATCTGGCCTGCCGCCGGTTGCAGGCCCGGAATGTGACTTGTTTCATGATCGGGCCGTCATAAGGCTCGACATACTCTCCTGAATGGATCTGGGCTGCGAGGAAACTCGCAGCCTTTTTTTGTCAGTCGAACACGTGGCCGTGTTCGTATTGTTCATCCTGACCCGCCGCAGCGGTCAGGGCGGCAACGTTATCCTTGGTAAAGAACCCGTCATAGTGGTGGCAACGTTCGATATACTCGGTGATCAACAGCGTGTACTTCGAATGCTTCGAGAAGATCTGTTTGAGGTTCGGATCATCCTTACACTCGCCCACCACATGGGCCAGGAACGGCACACCTTCAGCCTTGAGTGTGTTGACCACAAAATCGACGTTCTTTTCACCCGCGCCGTGGTCGCCGTCCTGGATCTCGATTGCCATGTGGTGCAGGCGACGGCCAAAGTTCCGAACGAAATCCTCGGTTGGCATCGGCAGCTGTTCGAAGGAATTGACGAAGGAGGGCGTGTTGTTCGCGGTGAAGACCTTGGCGGGGGATTTCTTGTCATCGTCCACATTCGCGTTTCGGTTCACATTGGTAGACGAGTTCATCTCAAAGATGTTGTACGCGCCCCAAAAGTAATAGGGCACCATGGTCAGAAACTCGAGGATCGCGTCCTCACGCTCGCCGGCCAGAATGCGTGTTGCAAGGTGGTCGACCCCCAGCATCAAAGGCGCGATTTTGCTGTCTGCCCCGAACGCCGCCGCCTGATCCAGCCGCGCCTGTTCGTCATTGCTCAGCAATATCCGATCACCCAAACCGAGGCTGTCGGTGTCGTTGAAATCCAGGGATGAGTAACCAACCCTGTTACAGGTGAAATCGGACGGCGACGTAAATCTGAACCCGTCCGAAGTGTAGAACGGGTTTTCGGTGTCTCCCTTGTACTCAAACCTGATGTTCTGATCTTCAAGCGTTTTGGTCAGGGTCTTGAGGTCCGTGGCGCCATAAATCTCTCCGACATAGCGGGTCTGGGGGGTGTTGCGGGCCAGCGGGTACATCCGGTTAATGCGTGGGATAAAGTCCTCGAAGGTCGCGCTCAGCGGAGCCATGACGATCATCGCGGGATAATCGGAGTGCGAATGCAACACCGCAAATTTGTGCGTCTGGCCCAGATAGCCGGCTGTATGCCGGTAAGGTGTCATGACATAGAGTTCGATCAGCGTGTCGAACACAGCGTCCGGTTCAACCTGAATGACGATCGCCTGCATCGCCCCGACCTGATCCGCCACGCCCGAGCTTTGGCGGCGTTCGTAGATCATCGGCAGATATTGGTGGAAGAACTCAGAGTTCTTTTTGTCGCCGCGTGGTTCGTAATTCATCAGATCAAAAGACATTGGCCAACCTCCTTGCCTATACCGGTTTGGCATGGCGTTGCTTGGAATTGTGGTATTCAGAACATGCACTTGTCGGGCATGCTAGGGTCTGTATTCCATACAGGCAACAGTCAGGGGATAGATCGTCAGGATTACGCCCTTCTTTCTATCGCATGAATTTTGTCACATCGACCCCGCCGTCGATCAGGGATGTGCGAACCGAGCGGGCGATTTGTACCGCGGTTGGGCCATCTCCATGCAGGCAGATCGTGTCGATGGATGTCTCCAGCCGCTGGCCGCTTTCGGTGATGATGGCACCTTCGCGCACCATGTTCAGGATGCGCGGTCCGGCAATTTCGGGGTCATGAATAACCGCGCCGGGCAGGCTGCGGTCGACAAGAGTTCCGTCGTTGTTATATGCCCGGTCCGCAAAGATCTCGCCGACCCACTTGCACCCTAGTTCGCGCACGGCTTCTTCTTGTTTGGTAACGGCCAAAACCATGATGATGATGTCCGGATCGACATCCAGCGCGCCCTGATAACAGGCTCGGGCCATGTCGATATCGACCGAGCACATGTTGGCCAGCGCCCCGTGCAGTTTCAGGTGCCGCACTTCGGTGCCAACGGCCTTGGCCATTCCGATTGCCGCCCCCAGTTGATACCGAACCAGATTGCGCAGGCTGGCATGGGGCACTTTCATGTTGCGGCGGCCAAAGCCCTGCAGGTCGGGAAAGCCGGGATGCGCGCCTATCCCGACGCCGTTTTCGGCGGCCAAGGTCATCGTCTTGGCCATGACGTCCGGGTCGCCGGCATGAAAGCCGCAAGCGATATTGGCGGATGTGATGATTTTCAGAAGACTTTCATCATCGCCCATATTCCATGGGCCATAGCTTTCGCCCATATCGGCATTCAGATCGACGCTTGGCATGGGTGATACTCCTTAGTCGGTGGCAGAGATCATTCCGCCGATCAATTGGTAGGACAAGAGGTCCGGGATGTCATGCGGATCGCGGACCAGCGGTTCGACTCGCATAGGTAGCCGGGCTAGTTCGGCTTCGTGGGCGGTTTGCAGGGCTGTGGCCTCGTCCAGTGACACGAATTCGAACTTGAGCTGCCCGCCCGCCGGGGTTTGTGCCGCGCGCGGAAGGTCACAGGGCAGAACCGTCGCGATACGGGGATAACCTCCGGTGGTTTGACATTCAGGCAACAGGATAAAGGGGCTGCCTGTACCGGTCATCTGTATGTCACCGGGGGTAATGACCTCGGACAGAATGTTCAGCTGACCCTGGGCCGCGAAACCTTCGCCCTCGCTATCCAACTGCATCCCCATTCGGTTGGCCCGACTGCCACGCCGAAACTCGGATTGCACAAAGCGGTCCAACGTTTCCTGATCAAACAGGGGGGTCTGAAAGCTGGCGATCACGCGTAGAACGCCACCTGAGAAGCGATCATCCGGGTTGAGTTTCAAGCCCGTCACACCTGATCCGTCGGCGACAGGCAATGTATCTCCGGTCTGAATGGTGCTTCCGATCTTGGCGGTCAAATGCGCCGAGCGTGATCCCAGAAAGGCTTCGGACGCGATCCCACCGCTGACATGCAAGTAGCCATAGGTCCCGCGCGTCGCAGCACCAATCACCAGCCGCTGCCCGGCTTCCATCTGGTGCGACGCATTCCAGACCACAGGTGCGCCATCAATGCTGGCCTGCATCGGAGCACCTGTCAGAGCGATGCCGAGAGATTGCGTTGCCTCGAACTCGCCCCCCATTCCAGCCATTTCCAAAGCGGCCAGTCCCGGGTTTTGACGCAGCAACGCTGCGCCCTCGTGCAGGGCCAGTTGGTCGGCGGCGCCGGATCGGGACAGCCCCTGATCCAAATACCCGACACGGCCCTGGTCTTGTATGGTGCAGGCCGGGCCAATGCGATGAACAATCAGACTCATCCCGCGATCTCCTCGCAGGTGGCCCCGCCTGAGCCGTCCGAGTTGTTGGCGCGGATGGTTTCCAGTTCGTCGCGCGAAACGGACAGGAACTGCATTTCATCCCCTGGGTTCAACGTAAAGCTCTGCGGTGCGTCAGGGCGAAAGCAGCGAAATGCGGTTTGGCCCACGTGCCGCCAACCGGTCGGAGTAGGGCCCGAGAACAGTACGAATTGGGAAATTGCCATTACCAAGGCCCCCTCTGGGACCATAGGAGTCAATTCCTTCAGACGTGGAATATCGAACTCAGGACCAAGCGGACCAAGATACGGCTGCCCCGGTGCAAAGCCGATGGTTAATACGCGTACCTTTGTGGCGCTCAGCCGCTGAACGGCTTCCACGGAATCCAACCCCGCCGCCGCCGCTGCATCGTCCAGTTGCGGAGCAAGCTTGCCCCCATAAACTGTGGGGACCCGCCACAACCTGCGACCGGCAGGCAGTGGTGCCTCAAACCAATTTTGCTGGGCAAGTAGGTGTTGCACTTTATCCTGGATTTCAGTGCGAGGCAGTTTGTCGGGATCGAACCTCAGATAGGCCGATGCAAGGGATGCCGAGGTTTCGACAACACCGTCCCAGGATGCCGCGTCGATTGCGCCCCTAAAGGCCAGCGCCGCTCGGTTCGAGGGTTCGGCCATGGCATCGGCAAAGGAGACAAGAAGGCCGTCATAGCCTACGGTATTTATGCGTGGAAACATGTCGGCTGTATCGGTGGTCATTTCACGGCTAACCCGGGCATCTTACAGAGGCGACCACACAGCATCCCGGGCCAATGCGCAAGCCCGGCGTAGGTAGACACGCGCGGATTCCATACCTGAATTGAGTACTAGCACCGTTTTTTAGGCCGGTTCCGACTCATTGAATCGTTTCCGACTCGATTGAGTCTTGTGGTGTGATGGGGCGCCCTGTCTATATATAGGGGTACGATTACTGGAGGCGCAGGCAGGTGTAGGTCCGACTTGTATTTCAACTGATGAGATCGCCGTTCGAAGGGGTGTATGATACAACTTAAGTTATTGATAAAAAACAATTAAGCAGAAAAATGGAAAAAATTCGCCCAGGAGGTCATTTTCTGCTTGCGGACTTATGCGGTTATACTTAGAACCCCCTTCACCGGCGCTGCTGAGGCGGCGCTGACGGGTCGGAGAGACGGCCGGACGCATCGGAGAGACGGTGGAGACGCTCAGGAGAGACTGGGGGCATCTTAGGGAATGATTTAGGCGGGCGCGCTG